>JAGYMT010000155.1 GCA_018400335.1 Kiritimatiellia bacterium
CGGCACGGTCTTTCCCTGAGCCAACCCAACCTCAGCCTCGCGGAGCTTCCCAATGATCTGCTCCGCAGTGAACTTCTTTCCTCGTGGCATCTCTTGCCCTCCCTTGATTTACGCCACCAGAGATTCTCTCTCTGAAAGTGGCGACGTTTAAGGGGGGCAGGTCACGGGCGAGCTACCTCTTGATCAGCGTGGCCGCGACGGCAGCGACGCTCGCGATGTTCAATCTGACGGCACCCCTCGAGCCGTGGTTTCGCCAGATCGTGTGCCTGCAGGGCTTTGTGTCGACCCTGTTCTTCGGCTGGCTCGCCGTCTATCTGCCGGCGATTTTTCCGCTCGAGGTGCGGGCGGCCGGCAGCGGCCTGGCCTACAACGCCGGTCGCTTCGTGACCGCGGCCGGCGTGCTCCTGGCCGGCACGCTGTTCACGGCGCTTGGCAGCGATTACTCGCGGGTGGGTTCAGTCTGTAGTCTGATCTATGGGCTCGGCATCGTCGCGATCTGGCTCGTGCCCCGGCAGTCGGCGGCATGATCTGCTCCCCGGCCGAACACCGCCATCGATGCCTCAACGCCTCGAAGACTACCATGGTTGGAGGCGGTTGCCTGAGCCAACTCCCCCAGGCTCCCGTGCAGCCCTGATGAGCGGTGTGATCGTACGAACACCCTGCTGGAGGAAGTTTCAATGAAACGTTCGCAGCACGGTCCGGGTGCTCAGCATGTCCTGGCCTGTTCACTGCTCGTTTGGCTCAATGTCCAGAGCGCTTGCACCTCGACCGAATTGGACTCTGCGATCGAGGCATTCCTTCAGGTGTCGTGCATTCATTGCCATGATGCACATACGGAGACGCCGCTCAATATCAAATCATTGTCGAGCGACCTGACGAGGCCGGGGGCGATGCAACGGTGGACAAACGTGCTTGATCGCATCCGAGCCGGGACGATGCCCCCGGAATCCGAGGAGCGGCCTGATGCCGCAGTCACGAACGCTGTGGCAAACAAGCTCGAGCGATGGATGCGGGAAGTCAGCCGGTCGCAACAGCAACTCATAGGACGCGTGCCGGCACGGCGGCTGACCAAGCGTGAGTATCAATACACGGTCCAAGACTTGTTGGGCATCGAAGGGGATGTGACCGGGTATCTTCCCGACGAGGCGGACGCAGAAAGTTTCGATACGGTTGGCAGCACTCAGCGATTATCTGCGATCCACGTGCAGGGGTTTCTGGCAGCGGCCGATGAGGCCTTGAATCGCGCGATCTTGCTCACCGCCAATCCCTATCGTGAGCAGAGTTTCAACTTCAAGAACAGCGAAAACCTCCGCTACTTTGATGACAAACAGCTCCATGAAGGGGGCAACACCATGCGACGTTTGGACAAAGGCGTCGCGATCTTTGTTGACAATGACTACCTCATCAATTCGCGAGCAATGGGCTTGGGTATCGATGTGCCTGGAACGTACCGAATTACGGCAACACTCGAGGCATTCCAGGCGAGGCAGCCGGTCACATACAAGATCATTGCGAAGCGATCGAATGGCGATGCCTGCATCATCAAGGTTGGCGATATCGAGCCCGGCATGTCAGCGGACATTGAGGCCGATATTGTTCTCGAACCAGGCGACCACTTCTACGTGACCGTGCATAACCGGAATCTGGCAACGGTCTACACGGCCCTCTCGGTGATGGACGTCGCGTACTACATGGGCTCGGGCTTGGCGATTCGGTCAGTGGGTGTGGCGGGCCCGATTCACGGGCAGTGGCCTCCCAAGAGCACTCGCGATCTGCTCCGGGGGGTTACGCTTGTGACGAACACTCGGAGCGGGGCGACGGAAATAAGACTTTCCCAGGAGCCGCTGGAACATGTTCGTGAAATCGTCACAGCGTTTGCTGAGCGTGCCTTTCGGCGTCCGATAAGCCACGCAGAAGTTGGGTCATTCGTTGCCCTCGCTGAACCGGCGATCAAGGAAGGGCTCCCCTTTGATGAAGTCATCCGAATCCCCTTGAGAGCCATTCTGTGTTCACCACAATTTCTCATGCATTCCGGTCAACGAGGGGACTTGGATTCCTTCTCGCTCGCAGCTCGCCTGTCCTATTTTCTGTGGAAGAGTTCACCCGACGAGGAGCTACTCGATGGAGCCGAACGTGGTGAGCTGACGAGCGACAGGGAATTGACACGACAGGTCAACCGCATGCTGGATGACCGTCGATCCCGCCGCTTTGTCAACGACTTCGTAGGCCAATGGCTGCGGCTCGACAAAATCAATGCAACGTCGCCCGATGCGAAGCTCTATCCTGAATTCGACGAGCTCCTTGGAGATGCGATGCCTCAGGAGACTCAACTCTTCATGGCGCACCTCATTCAGGAAAACGCCTCACTCACTCACTTGATTGATTCGAACTATACGTTCTTGAATCGTCGGCTCGCGGAGCATTACGGTATCGGGAATGTCCGAGGTCTGCACTTTCGCAAGGTGCAGCTCGCCGGCGGCAGTCCCCGCGGCGGTGTCCTGACACACGCCGCGATCCTGAAGACGACTGCCAACGGGACGGTGACGTCACCCGTCACTCGCGGAAACTTTGTGCTCACGAATCTGCTTGGGACACCACCGCCGCCGCCACCGCCAGGCATTGGCTCGATTGAGCCAGACACCCGCGGAAAGACGACGATTCGTGAGATTCTTTCCGCGCATCGCGACCACGAGTCCTGCAACAGGTGTCACCAGATGATCGACCCGCCTGGATTCGCGCTCGAGTCATTTGATCCCATCGGAGGAATGCGAACAACATATCGATCGAGCGGTCCAGGAGAGGGCTTGTTCGCCAGGTATTCGTCGGCGAGCTACCACGACGGTCCGCGGGTCGACCCCAGCGGTGAGACTGCCGATGGCCGCACATTCTCGGGCATCACCGAATTCAAGAGGCTGTTGCTTGAGCAGAAGGAACAAATTGCCCGAAGCTTTGTGTCACACGTGATCGTATATTCAACCGGTGGGGAGATAGAATTCGCGGACCGTGAGGTGATCGAAGACATCCTCGAGAAGACGGAAGCAGACAACTATCCCGTGCGGGATCTGATTCATGCCGTTGTCCAGAGCCGGCTGTTTCGTCAAAAGTAAGCGAGGTCAAGGATATGCTCCCGTCGCTTCATCGCCGCACGTTCCTGCGGGCCTCCGGGATATCGCTTGCGCTTCCCTTGTTGGAATCGATGACCCGGGCATGTGCGTCGAGGCAGGCGACACCGCCCAAGCGTCTGATTTTTATGTGCACAGCACTCGGGCTGCATTCGCCGAATCTTTGGCCAACAACGACCGGGAGGAACTACGAGTCAACCCCCTATCTCGAGCTTCTGAAGGATCATCGAGACGACTTCACTCTCTTCAGCGGGCTATCGCACGAGGAGCAAACGGGTCGGCAGCCGCACGACAGTGAGAACACGTGGTTGACGGCGGCCCGGAATCCGGGGATGGCTGGTTTTCGCAATTCGGTCTCCGTCGACCAGCTTGCAGCCAATCACTGCGGTGATTCGACCCGATTCTCATCGGTGACTCTCGGTACAGCGAAAGCACAAAGCCAGTCGTACACCAGCGGTGGCGTCATGATCCCGGCCGAAATCTCTCCGGCAAGCGTGTTTGCCGGAATGTTTCTGGAAGGCAAGCCAGACGAGGTGCAGCGTCAACAGAGGCTGCTCGGGGAAGGTCGCAGCATCCTGGATCAGTTGGGCGATGAAACGAAGAAACTCCGCGGGCAAACGAGTGTCACAGACAATCATTTGCTGGAGGACTATTTTGCTTCAGTCCGGCAGGCCGAGAAAAAGATCGCTGCTGCGCAGGGATGGATGACCAAGCCAAAGCCGACTGTCGATGGAAGTCCGCCGGCCGACATCACGGACGCAGCGGATCTGATCGGGCGAATCCAGTTATTAATGGACCTTGTCCCACTCATCGTGCAGACCGACTCGTCGCGAGTGATCACAGTGATGGTGCACGACCACTCTGTCGTGCCGAAGGTTGAAGGGGTTTCGGTCGATCACCACAACCTGTCTCATCATGGGCAGGACCGTTCCAAGATTGAGCAGCTCGAGAAGATCGAGTCAGGTGTCGTTCGATGTTTCAGCAGTCTGTTGGAGCAAGTCAAACGGCGGGCTGAGTTCGGTGCAAGGTTGCTCGACAATACGACTGTTGTGTTCGGTAGCAATCTCGGCAATGCCAACTCGCATGAAGCGAGGAACCTGCCCATCTTCTTGGCCGGTGGTGGCTACGATCATGGTCGATATGTCGACCTACGAAGGGACCACGACCAGCCGCTTTGCAACCTATTCGTGCGGCTGTTGCAGGACTATGGAATGGAGACCGATGCATTTGGTCAGAGCACCGGTCGACTGACTTGGTCCTGAGCCGGGCAAAGAAACTGCGAATGGAGTTGTGGGCTGGCTCTTCTGGGCGTGTCGGAATTATCGGGGTTGGGGGATGGACGGTTCCTGCCCAGCAGGAGGTTGCTTCGCATCGGGGCTCCACTCCGGCATGACGTAGGTGTAGGCGTCGTAGCGAAGTTCACTCCAGACCAGCTCGGACCACCAGTTCCCCGCCGCCGAGAAGCTCGACTCCGCCTCGACCTTATGGCCGGGAAAAAGCGAACGCTCAACGGGCGTGGATTCCACCCGCACACGAATCGCGGAGCGGCCTTCGGTCAATGCCCGCGGCACAAGGAATTCGTCGTCCCGGAACCGTCGATTGGAGGTTTGCACATTGTGCAGCGTTTCGCCCAACTCGCTCGGGGGATACGACTGCACGCAGGTATTCGCTCCGGCCAGATACCAGATTCCCGCTGACTGCCATTCGAACGTGCCATCCGGGCTGTGCGGACCGCTGGCATCGGCGACGAACACCTTCGCACGCTGGTTTGGGTATTGGTAGTCCAGCTTGCGACGCAACATCACGCCAAAATTCTTCGGTTCAATCTTGAGCGTGAACTCGGAGTAGGTGGTGGTCTTTCGACCGGTGTCCATGTGGGCAGGAAAAGCGACGAAGAGATTGGCTCCCCGAACCGCTGGAATGTCAGGCTGGGTCAGCGACCGAAATTCCATTGGATAAAGGATTTGGCTCTTCGCGCCGGTGATATAAAGGTCCGGCCCCAACTCATACCGCGAGGTGATTCTGAAGGGCTGGGAGGCATCCGGTGATACGTAAGCGTGCGCCTGCTCGCTGGCGGCATCACCGACATCCAAGACATCGGTCTTGACGAGTGATGCCGCGGGCGCGCCATACCAGTATGTTACTGTCTGGTAGTGCTCGGCGTATTGGTTGATGCCGCCATGCTCCAGGGCGATGACTGCGTTCTTGCCAAATGGCATCAGGTCGGCAAGCAGAAACCGGTAGGCGGAATGGATCTTGTCTTCGTCATTTTTCGCCA
>JAGYMT010000156.1 GCA_018400335.1 Kiritimatiellia bacterium
GATCGGTTGGAGAACAGTAAACTGTTTTCTTGTTGTTCATAGCAGTTTCTCGACAATGAGGCACTAATGGAGGGTTGCTCATGCGCACATTGCGGATTGTTCTATATCGTGCGGTTTTGCTTATGATCATCGCGCTGCCCTTGTTCAGGAGTTCGGCGGCCACGCTGGATGAGCTCGCGACAATGGGCGAGGAAGCGATGAAGGCCGGCAACTATGAGGAAGCCATCAAGCATTACAAGCAGGTCAACGAGATCGGCAAGACATATGTGAGCATCCTTGCAGTCCAGTTCGACCTGGCCTGGTGTTACTATCTCACCGGTCAGCCGGATGAGGCGATACCGCTCTTCGAGCGCCTCAGCACGCGCGGGGCGAGCGATGCCATGAAGGAACAATCCCTTTTCCTGCTGGCCGAATGCCACGCGCGGGCGGCGAGCAAGAAGCCGGAAGGCTCGGCGGAGCGGAAGAAAGGCGCCGAAAAGGCAATCGAGCTCCACACGCGGTTCCAGAAGGAATACCCAAAAAACCCGAACGTGATTCAGTCGCTCTACGGACGGGCCTATGCCCACTTTCTCATCAAGGAAATGGATAAGGCCGAGGCCGACCTCAAAACGGTCATAGACCGCGTTCCCCGCACTCCCACGGCCAGGGATGCCACCTTCCTCCTGGCGAGCGTCTACAGCGCGCAGGGACTGGAGAAGATACAGGCGGGCGACCGCGCCGGAGCGCAGGAATTCACGGACAAGGCCAGGGGTCTTTTCGCGGAATTATCCAAGGGAGAGGGCGTCAATATGGGCACGGCCAACGACAGCGTTTTCTCTCTCGCCGAGACCTGGTTTGCCGCAGGCGAATACCTCCAGGCCATCCGCTACTACCAGCAGATGCGATCGAAGGACGAAGTTGCGAACAACATAAAGCGTCTGCAAAATGCGTTCTACCAGAAGTTCATGGAACAGCTTCGCAACAAGCAGGATACGACCATGACCAAGGCCGCGGTGGACAAGCTCCGTGCGCAGATCCGGGAGGTGAACAAGGCGCCGGACATGATGATCTCCGGCTATTTCAGGATAGCGGAGGCCTTCTACAAGATTGAGCGTTACGACGAGCTCAGGGCAGTGTGCCGGCACCTGATGAACTTCGCTGACGACGAGAAGTTACGGCAGGCGCAGTACATGATAATCAACTCCTATCTGCAGGAAGGCGACCCGGACAACGCCGCCGTCGAGCTCGAGGAATTCCAGACTTCATTCGGCTACGACGTGCCCATGATTGACACCGTTGCCATGTCCATCGGCCAGCTCTATCTGCAGAAGGGCGACAGGGAGAAGTCCCGTGAATTCCTGGCGAAAAGCGCCGCGGATTTTATCGGAGGACGCGCGGTTCAGGAGACGCTGTACCTGAAGTTCGCGGCCGAATACATGGACAGGGACTACGAGACGGCGCTGGCGACCATTGCCGACTACATGGAGAAGTTCCCCAAGGGCAAGTACATCCCTAACGCCATGTATTACAAAGCCATGTGTCTGGCGGCGCAGCAGCAATGGGAGGGCGCGCTGGCCACCATCAACGCCGTCCTTGAGCGTTTTCCGAAGGGCACGGAGGACTTCACCACCGTTGACGAAGCATCATACCAGAAGGGCTGGATACTGAACGAGATGCAACGGTCCGCGCAGGCCGCGGCGCACCTCGAGGAGTTTCTCGATCAGTACCCGAAGAGTCAGTGGCGCCCCGAGGGGCTCTACCAGCTTGCTATAGGTCTGAACAAGTCGGGTGAGATGGACAAGGCGAAAACCGTGCTCGAGGAGCTGGCGGAGGAGTATTCGGACCACAACATTGCGCCTATCGCGCTCTACCAGGTGGCCGTGATGTATTTCGAGAAGAAGGAATACCCGGCCATGGCCGAGGCGCTTCTTCCGCTGATCGAAAAATATCCCGACAACCCGATAGTGGTTGAGGCCCGCTTCTGGCTCGGCTGGATCGCCAATTCCGAGGAGCGTTACGACGATGCAATCGAACAGCTCAAGATGTGCGTTGAGCTCAACCCGGAGCACAACCTGGCGCCCGAATGCATGCTGATGATCGCGCGCGCACACCAGAGCAAGGCGAAGAATATGGGCCTGCCGACGGTGCTTACAGAGGAGCAGCGCGGGGTCTACAAGGCGGAGGTTCTCAGAACGGCGAACGCTTTTCTGGCGCTCATGGAGCAGTACCCGCAGTCGCGCCAGATGCTCGAATCGGTGCCGGGCATTGCGGAGAGCATTTACGACCTGTTCCACTACAGGCAGATGAAAGAAAAGGAAGCGCTCGATTATTTCACCTCCGCCATGGGGCGGCGCTCCGGCGACGCCAACACCAGCGCGCTGCTTTCCTACAGCATGGGCAGCTTCCTGATGAAGATCCGGGAGCAGGAGAGGGCGCTTCTGGCATTCAAAAAGGCGCTCGAGATGAATCCCGGTGTGCGCCTTTCGCCGGTTATGCTCAACGAGTATGCCGATGCCCTGAAGGAAGCGGGCTCGCTCAAGGAAGCCGAGGCGATCTACACCAAGATCATCGCGGATTACACCGAAGATCCGTTCGTTCTCGCCCCAGCCTGGTACGGTCTTGCCGACATCAAGTACAGAGAGAACGACTTTGAAGAGGCCAAGACCCTTTTCGAGAAGGTGCTCACGGACTTCGACTGGTACGAAGAGGGCAAGCAGGGCCGCGTGATGCTCGCAAAGATACTGGAAGATCAGAAGCAGTATGCCGAGGCCGAGAAGATGTTCGAACAGGTGTGGCAGCAGGAGAAGGGCGTGACGCGCCTCGGAGCAATGCTCGGCGTGGCCCGCTGCCAGCTGGCCCAGGCGGAGACAGCCAAGAAAGAGGGCAAGTCGGCTGTCTGGAAGGAGAACATCGGAGTGGCCGACAAGAACCTCACGCGCATCATAGTCCTGTTTGAGGCCTATCCGGAGAGCGTTTCAGAGGCGCTGTGGCTCAAGGGTAATGCGTATGAGCTCGTGGGCGACACACTGAAAGCGCGGGAGACCTACAGCCGGCTGGTGCTCGAGGACGAGTACAAGAGCTTTCCATTTGCCCCCTTTGCCAGGGAGCGTCTGAACAAGATCGGGGGCATTCTTGCTCCGGCGGCGGCGCCCGCGGCGCCGGTCACGCCGTAGGCTGTTGCTTTTTCCTGCGCCACCTCGCCATGGACAGTGTCATGGCCACTTCCGGGCAGGTGAAGGGCGAGTCATATTTTGTGCAGTTGACGCAGCCCATGTAGAGCTTATGCATGAGCTTCTTCTTGTCCGTTTCCCGAAATCCGAACTTCCGGAAAAAATCGGGCGTAAAGGTAAGAACTATCAGCTTGGCGGGATGAAAAGTCTTAACGCGCTCAATCAGGGAGCGAACCATGGCATCCCCCACCCCCCTGCCCCTCATGCGTCGGTCAACAACCACTGATTTCAGCTCCACGGCAGGATCAGTCACCCTCCCTAACTCCGGCAGGATCTCCCACGATGCCGTTCCGACAACCCGTTCGCCCGACTCGCACACGACAAAGCGGTCTATGTTCTGAACTATGTCGCTTATCGAGCGGGGCAGGAGCTCGTCCGGCTGGCTCTTGATAAGGGAGTAGATTGCGACAACGTCCTCAAAACCCGCATTTCTGATATTAATCTCAACTTTCTTCTTCATCGTTCACCTCACTGGATAATAAGTTGAAATAGAACTTGACATCACCCTTGATTCCTGTCAAGCTGTTTTCGGAACTAAAGAAGAATCGCCCTTAAAGGGAGGATAGCGCCATGAAGACTTATTTCATCATCCCCGCAATTGCCGCATTGGTTGTTCTAGCCGTGGGCGTGACCGGTTTTTCCGCGGCGAAGAAGAGAACTCCGATAAAGATCAGCACCTCCGTTTCGAGCGCCAAGGATTACTCGCGCGACGAGGTTATCCAGCGCGCCAAGAGCATGGATATCAACAAGAAGCTGCGGGGCGCCAAGCTGAACTCGGCGGATCTCAGCGGAGTCCTTTTCGTCGGAGCCGACCTCAGCGAGGCCAACCTGTCGAAAGCCATTCTCAAGGACGCTAATCTTACGCGGGCGAATCTCAACGGGGCGAACCTGAGCGGCGCGGTGCTTGATGGCGCTGTTCTGAACAGCGCATCTCTGGTCAGCGCCAATCTCAGCGGCGCGGTCCTGTCGCGGGCCGATCTGGAAAATGCAACCCTCACGGGCGCAAACCTCACCAAGGCCATTTTTAACGACACCAAGGTCGCCGGCGCGAGCTTTGTGGCCGCCAACCTGACAGGCGCCTTCGTAACCAATACCGTTCTCGAAGAAGCGGAACTCATCGGCTCGACCATGCCGAACGGCAAGCCCCATTATTGACCCTATGAAGGGCTACACCCAGGTCTACACGGGAACGGGAAAGGGCAAGACCACCGCCGCACTCGGTCTGGCGTTGCGTGCCGCCGGCGCCGGGCTCAAGGTATACTTCTGCCAGTTCATCAAAAAGGGGAACTACAGCGAGATACGCGCTCTGAAGAAGTTTGCCGATTCCGTGACCGTGAGGCAGTGCGGCCGCGGGCGCTTTATCCGCGGCAAGCCTTCTCCGCGTGACATCGCCGCGGCGGCACGAGGCTTCGAGAAACTTCGCGCTGCCATGCTGGGTGCCGATTACGACGTTGTGATCGCGGATGAACTCAGCCCCGCCGTGTCGGCCGGGCTGGTGGGTATTGATGAGGTTATCCGGCTGGTTGATGAAAAGCCGAAGGACGTGGAGCTTGTCATTACAGGGCGCGGCGCGCACCCGCGGCTGGTGAAGCGGGCCGATCTTGTGACCGACATGCGGTGTGTCAGACACTATATGGATGCCGGTGTCCGCTGCCGGAAGGGGATCGAGCGCTAGCCAACTTCGTTGAAAGATTTCAGTGGTTCAGATGTTCAGTGTTTCCTCCACGGGCGGACCTGCGGCAGTGTTCGGTCCGGAAAAACTCCTTGTCTCTGAGAACATATGCAACTCATTGAAATACAATAAAAGACAGCCATTTCCGGCATGGTTCATTTCAAGGTAACACATTTCTTGGGCAAATTGAATGTGGCACAGGCATTCTTGCCTGTGTAATATCTTGTTGTTTCGACATTAAGCACACAGACAGGAATGTCTGTGTCACACTTACTATCCCATCAAAGTGTTGCCTTTATGTGTAAAATTTGGACCATGCCGAATTTTGCGCTCATACCTCCACATGTTGCAAGAACGTTAAAGAAGCATTTGCGGAGCAAATAGTTAGAAAATCAGCTTTGCGCTGAAGGCGCATCATAAAATTTTCGCCCGGCGAAAATTTTAGAGCGAATTCAGGATCTCCGCGGCAAAAGGGTCTCCGCCGGCGGCCAGTTCG
>JAGYMT010000157.1 GCA_018400335.1 Kiritimatiellia bacterium
CCTCCCCGGTCGGGTTCGAGGATTGCGTCAAAGTTAATCGTCATACCGTACTCGCCCAGGATTGTCAGCAAGCCGGTGATGAAGCAAGTTTTGCTTGTGTCGGTCAATTCACTGTAGACGATGAACAGGCATTTCTCGGATATATCGCCGGTCAAAGTGTAACCCGCTGCCCGTTGCAAGTATGTTTCGAGCTCGCGGTCGCCGCTGGTCGCGTGCTCAATGAACTTACGGAATAGCGGATCGTTCTCAGCACCTGGACGAAACTCGACAGCTGAAGCCTTGGTGATGAAGTCCTCCATGCGGTGGGGCGTGATGTTGCCGGTCCTTAAGTCAAGAGTGCCGTTGCTCACCGATAACATGAGTGGGTCGGCGTCGAATAGTTCCAGGGATCGAGCCAGACCGAGACTCGGGGCAAGACGGATCGCGGCATCCATGCGGCCGATTTGTTCACAAGAGAGGGCGAAGCGGAAGAATTCCATGCGAGTTTGTGCGTGGAGCGTTTCCGGAAGCTGGGTCACCTCATCTTTTATCTTGCGCGCCGTTTCCGCCATGCGCCGCCGGATTTCAACGAGGCCGGGATCGCGCCTCCAGCGCCGCCCGTTCCAGACAAACCAAGCGCCAGACTCAAGTTGATAGACCACTTCGGCCTTATGATAGAACACGAAACGCTCGGCGAGGCCAGTATCGGTACGGGCGAGGGGCGTGCCTCCGATAGCGGCCTCGATGGGGTCGCCGGTGGTGTTGATACGCGTTGTGGATATCTCCGTCGCTTTCTGATATTCCGGGACCTTATCGGCGAGGCGTAGGATCGCCGCCTTGATGTCCTCCGGCGCCTGTGCATCATGCTGTTCGAGATATTCGACGATGTCCTCACCCTCACCCAGGCCGGGAAGCTCTACGATCTTGACGCTTGCCGGCGGGTTGAGCTTCGTCACGATGGCCGCAACGGTGGCGGCATAACTGTCCCCGGCTTCATCTGCATCTGGTATAATGTTGACGTTGCGCCCTGCGAGGATAGTCCAGTCTGTTTTTTCCGGCGATTTCGCACCGTGGGCGGAGGTGGTTGAAAGAAGTCCGATTGACAGACCGGCATCTGCGCACCCTTCGCCCTCATGAACGAAGACAGGCTCCTTCAAATCGGCCTGGGCGATTTTGTCCGCGTGATACGGTAGCCAGGTCGTCGGGTCCCCGGTTTGCCATTGTTCGCCGGCGGCGTGAATCGGGCGGAAGGTCTTTTTTCCGGCGGCGGGTCCATAGGGCTCGAAGCGTAGCATTTGCGCGTAAACGTCCTCGCGTTGGTTCCGATAGTCATGCCGCGCAACCTCGCGGAACGGGACCGGCTGACCTTGGTTCACTGACCACTCGGTTGCCTTGGCTGCGGCATCTGCGTCCTTATGAAGTTTTCGGGGCGCGGGTGGTGTATGCTTAACCGGTGGCAGGCGCCGCTCATCACCCTTCACGCCTGCCAGGGCAAAAATCCTTTTCCGGTGTTCATCACCTTCAGCACCCGGATATGCAATGCAACCGAACTTGCCGTCGGGCATTATTGCAAGATGATTGCCTTCCTTGTCGTGCCCTTCCTCCGCGCAAGCTGGGCACTGCGCAAGCGTCTTCCCGCCGGTGCGGCGAACGTTCTGAAGGCGTGATTCGTCAAGATGGGCGGTGTTCAAGATGATTTCCTCCTTAACATCAAAAAGACGCGGCGGGCGGTGAATGGATGAACAGGCAGCCACCTGCCGAGCGCGCGGATAAGAGCGTCCCATGTCATTGACGAGCCCCTCCTGAAATGAGCGACGCGACTTCGCTTTCGAGGAAGCCGTTTCCACGCCGCCGGCCTGGAAGTTTGACACGCGTCAACGATCCTTGACGGGCAAGCAGATCCACGAGCCTGACGGAACAAGAGAGCCTCGCCGCAACCTCTCCCCGGCGAAGAAGCCGCTCGGGCTGCGGCTCTGGGGTCTGGCCTGTGAGTTCTTTTAAGAGTGAAGCACGATCCCTTTCCGACAAACTGCGGACAGCCATTTTTGCCAGTTCAAGATGTTGCGCGCTCATTGCCGCACCTCCCGGCCGGCCAGTTCTGAAAAATCAGGAAACACGGTGGTGACTTCCTGCTGGAGCGCGGTGGCTATGCGCCGGGCGGTGGTTTTACATGGCCTGCGCGCCCCCGTGCGGATGTCGGACAACATGGAGACGTTGATCCCGGTGTCCCGCGCGAGCTGCGAAAGCGCGCCGCGCTCGTTTAAAAAATCTTCCATCCGGTGTGTCATAATTAAATTCCTTTTTTTTGTTTTTGCTTGCTATATATGCAAAAACTGATAACCTGTTACATATATGAATAAGGAATCTTTATTTTCAGTCTCGGATATCTCGAAGTTATGCAGGGTGTCGCGGATGACGCTTCACCGATATTTGGCGTCCGGCAAGCTCCGGTGGCGTGGTAGTGTCCGCCGTGGGCGGTTGGCGCGGGGTATTGATCTTCATGAGTGCCAGGCGTTAATTGGCCGTCAACCGGATCGGGCTATCGCTTCGGCCAGCGTAGAAGCGAAAATGTTAAGATGGATACGTCGGCGCAGCCCGTTTTGTCATGGCGCGGATTGGCGGGCGGTGATGTCTCATATGATGGCGGCAGCGGTGGCGGGTGATGCTGATGCGGACTTGCTGCTATACGCCGCGCGCTGTCTGTTGCGTCATGATAATGATTTTTTATATGGATTACTGATGGATGGAAGGCGTAAAAGCACGGCCGCCTTCGCCGGGCGCGCGATTGTGGCCTGCGCGTTGGAGTTGCCAAAACTGGACACTGGTTTGACCTTCCGCCAGGCATGGCGGCTATTTATCCAAACCGCGCGCGGCGCGCAATTTTCCGCGCGTCCTGTTTTGGTTTATGAGTCTGACCGGCGCTTGGCGCGTTTAGTTCTGTCGCCGCGCTGGGTGTACGAAACTCCGAAACATCATCGGCATGATGTATCAGCAAGCATGTCGTTTTATCAGGTGCAAGGGCGAAATCGCGCAATCATGGAAAAATTATCGCTTCGTTTGGCGTCGGCGCAATTTGATAATGCTGGGCTCCGTCATGATGTGCAGGCCGTGCCTGGTGATGCGATGACATATATTCCTGACGATATGACATTGACAAGCGGACGTTCTGCGGCATTTCGCAATAGTATAAAATCGGCGTCGGTGGATCTTCCGGCCTGGAAATTATATGGCGCTGCTGTGTCCGCAATTCTCGCGCCGGATGTGTATCAGGATTATGACGAAACAAAACAGGCGAAATCGGCGCCGGAATGGCTTCCTAAATTGGCCGCCTTGGGTTTAAGTAAAAGTGAAAGCCAGGTTTTCGCGCGGACGTTGCGCCGGATGGCAGGCGTTCCGGATTCTCGCAGGCGGCAAAAGAAGACAGATCAACATGGCCGCGATATTGATTCAAAGCGGTCGAAATCCTTGTCTAAATTAGACAACCGCGCGAAGGGTCGGCAGATTTCGATTTCTGTTTTATCACGCGCGCTTGGTGTCAGCCGGTTGACGGTGCGGCGGTGGCTGCGGTCGCTGCATTCCGTTGAGGAAAAAAAGCCGATGTCATTACAAGGTGCGGAACCCTGCCCGGCGTGTGGCGAGGGATTGATTCGTGATGACGGAAAGTATCATTGCCCGGCTTGCGCCTGGGTGGGTGATGCGGATGACCTCGACGCGCAAGCGATAGCGGGCTGGCTTGGTGATGTCCGTGCCGTTATAGATTAGGCAAGGATTTCGAGCACGTCCTTCCTGACCGTCTTCCAGTTCCTGCCCGTCATTCCGGCGATCAACTCCTTAACCTTGGCGCGGATGTCGTCCGCCGGCGGGGGTAGGGCAAGCGGGGCTCTGTGCTCACCGATAACCGACGGCATCGAAGCGACGGCCGCCTTAATTGCCGCTTCCCCGACGTGGGTGTAAGTGTCGTGCATAGCGACGGTTGAATGTCCGACAATAGCCATTGTCGTTGATAACGGAACGCCCGCCTCGCGCAATAGCGAAACGGCGGAATGCCGCAAGCTGTGAAAACTGGCAACAGGGATGTCGTGAACGCCATTCCCTTTGACCGTGGTGGTAATGCCGCATTTCTCGAAGTGTCGGCGGACAATGTTGCTTACTGCATACGCGCCTCGCTTGGTGTATAGTTCCGCCATCGTCTTGTGAATGTAGCCTGCGCGCTTGTCCGGTGGCGTCTCGCTGAATATGTCTCTCAATACAGGATGAAGCGGGACTGTCAAGAATGTGTCCGAAAATCGCGCCGTCTTGTTCGGTTTGTAGCGGATCAGGCTTTTCAGCATGTCTACGGCGCCCCAGTCCATCAACGCGGCATCGCCGAGTCGGGTTCCTAGGTAAAGCCCCATCGCAAGCATGGAGCGGAGTTCACCTTCTGCGGACTGGCAAACCTTGATCAATTCCTCTGTGGTTAATTCGCGGTGATGTTGGGTCTTCTGTCGCTTGCGCTGAATGCCGCCTGTCCCTCCGTGCTTCGGGTTGATAAACGGGTTCGCGCCGATCTTGGCCTTCTCTTTCAGAACGCGAAACACAAGAGCACAAACGCGGATGATCTTGTTAAACGTGTTCGGCGTGATATGCCTGGCCGTCAACTCTGAAGCATATTCGTCTGCAATATCTTGATTGACTTCACGAAGACAACGAAGTTCCGGGTGTTTGTGCTGAAGCCATACGGCGAAAGCGGTCCATTGATATTCATACGCTTGAAGGGTCTTGGCTCCGCTGTCGGGGCGTTTCGGAGACTTGACAAACGCGGTCCAGGCGTCGGGAATGGATAACGGCGGGTTGCGCTCCTCATTGGCGGATTGCGCTTCGGTCTGGGCATCCTGCAAGCGTGCCGTGAGCAGCGTTAAAGCATCGGCACGGCTTCCGGCCATGATAGGGCGCATAAGCTCGCCGCGTTTCTGCTCGGCCTCTTTTAGGTCGCCGGTCTGCAAGCTCTGATACAACATGCGACCCTCGACCATGTATTTCAACCAGTAGACTTCACCGCGACGATAAAGAGATCCTTGACGATGTTTTCCGCCTTTGTTAGTGTTCATGTGTTCCTCGTGTTGGTTGTTGCTTGTGTTCTTGTGTGTGCCTATGTCTAACCTATTGACAAACAGTATAGGGACAGTTTAGGGACAGTCAAGCAAAAACATCAATAAAAATGCGTTTTAATTCGGATTTCTAATCCGGTGGTCGCAGGTTCAAATCCTGCCGGGGGCGCCCGCGGATCTTTAATGAAAGGAAACAGGTTGTATCATGAAAACAATCGCCGGTGTTCTTTGTCTGTTATGTGTTTCGCTGGCTTCGGTTTGTTCGATCCATGCAGATGATGCCGGGGCTATTGCCGGTGTCATTG
>JAGYMT010000158.1 GCA_018400335.1 Kiritimatiellia bacterium
AATATCGCCGTGTCCGTCGCGCCCGGAACGCCGTCATCCCAGTTCCCGTCGGCGCTCCAGTTCCCGCCGGACGCAGCAATCCAGCGCTTCTCGGCGGCGTTGCCGAACGCCGTCATAAATATCACAATCAAACCAGCCGCGAATGCGATTTGTTTCATGGTTAAGCACCCATTAAGCATCTGGAATTATCTTACAAGACCAGTCCGTTTTGTCAAACACATTTTGTCACAGCCAGAGATCAATGAAAACGGCAACATTCCACGCCGGCTAAAAGCGGAACTCCATGAACTCGTCGTACATTGCCTTGATATTATCCAGCGGCGTATCTCTTCCAATTTCTCCGCAGGCAATAACGCCGCCCTTCGCTGAGCCAAGCGCGCAAAAGACACGGCGTATGTGCTTTCTAACGTCATCCGGAGCGCCATTAATTGTGACATGCTGCCTGTCAAGATCGGAACGAAAACAGACTTTTCCGTTGAAATGCTTTCGAATGTATTCTAAGTCCATGATATTGACCTGGGCATTGAGGACTTTTACCCCGATATCTATAAGATCGGGAATTATATCCACTATATATCCGTCCGAGTGGAAATGCACATCCATGCCATGCTCGATCACTCTGGCAAACATGGTCTTGTACACAGGCTTGAAGAATTTTCTCCAAAAATCGGGAGAAATCAACAGGTCCAGTTGCGATCCCCAGTCATCCGCGAAATGAAGCCCATCGTACTTGAGTTTCGCCCATTTATCTATATGCCTCACGTGAAAGTCCAACAGCTCGTCGCGAAGCCTGTAGACTTCTTTGGACTCATCCGCGAGGTCAACGAGTATTTCCGAAAAGCCGCGGAGCTGCTGCATTTCCTCGAAAAACTGAATCCAGCCGCCGCGGGCATAATAATCCTCCGACGGTTCATCTCCCGGATGACACATGTGTCCGCTATACAGCCGGGCAACGGGCGGCTTGATCTCAAAGTCGGGCCACTTATATGAATCGTAGCCTTTCCAGTCGGCCAGGGGTAGTTTCACTGGAACGCCATACTCGCCCATGGTTCCGGTTTCCCACAAGGTTCCGAACCCGTCATAGCCCCCACCCTTGCGATAATATGGCGGATAATTCTCGGGCTTCAAGTCCGGCAAAAACTCCCAACCGAAATCCTCATGAACATCGGCGAGTATTTTCGACAATTCCTCCCCGTAATGCAATATAGCGGAGGGCAGAATCGCATGGGATATCGGCGGTCTGTCGGGAGCATTGAAGTTGATCGCTTTCAACACGCGTTCTCGTGATTTCATGATAGTTGCTCCCTTCGTATTGTTTCAAGGGTGACATAAATTCTCTTGCATTGAAATCGCAGAGCTGAAATTTTTGCTTTCCTTATCTCACAAACTCGAATACTAGTCGAGAAGAAACACCGCGGTATCAGGCGAAGCCAAGTTTGCCTGAAACTGTCGCGCTGACCGCGCGACGACGCGCCCGCTCACGGCGTCGGTCACGGTCATCGGCTCAGGCAGAACAATCTTGCGCGGACCGGGGCGCGTGCCGTGAATGGCGACCATTCGTCCGTCGGCGGCCACGACGTCGCCCGCTTCCGACCATGGCGCGCATCCTCCGTAGATCGCCAGCGAGCGGAGAACGCCCGCCGAAACGGGCGCCGCCATCGAGAAGATAACGGCGCAATCGCCAGCTCCGCGCGGCGCGGGAGCGCCGCGGCCCGCCGCGCCCGCCCCGAATTCACGGATAATCAGGCCCGCCCTGTTGCAGCCCCACCATGCGCTGAACTTGCCGAGTTCGATCACCGACGGATCTTCAATGACCAGCGGCGGCTGCAGGATCGGCCCGTAGACATAACTGTCGCCGTAGACCTCTGAACACGGCAACGCCGCAAGCGCGGGATGGACCCCGGCATGCGCCAGCACGCGGCGGGCGACCTGCTTTTCATCAAGCTCCATGGGTATGCCAAAAAGCCCGGATGCCGGCTGCGCGCTTCTCGTTTGGCCTTCAAACATCCCGGTGCCGGGGCCACAGATCACCACGCTCCCGTTGCGCATCAGCTTATTCCGGATCAGCCGCATCCGCCCTGGGGTGAGCCTGAAGAGGTCGGGCAGAAGGTAAGCTCGAAAAACGGGAAAATCGTCCCTTTCCAGGTCGCTTAGGAGATATACGCGATAAGGAATGCCTGTCAGGGCAAGATGATCCGTTCGCTGCCGCAACACGGCAAGGTTCTGAAAACCAGATGTGAAATCCTCGTCAAGCGGACTCTCATCGTCAATTATCATGGCAATGGCGTGTTCGGTGTGGACGCGCGGCCGCGTGAGCAGCCTGCGCCTGACCGGAATCTGTTCTTCAATGATCGAAAGAATATCGGGGTGATCGAAGAAGCCGCGCCCCACGTTCATCCAGTAGGGAATGAAGCCGCGGCTGGAGCACGCGGCGAGATTACGAAGAAGCCCGGCGCGGCATTCGGCCTTTGTGCGCCAGGCGCCCTGCGTGTCGCGCTCATTCGTGACCCAGCTCCGGGCATCATCCTCGACGAAGATCGTCTTGCCGCGAAGCACAAGAGAATCGCCGATCCCCTCCGGCTCGAATCCGAAGCCGCAGGATCTTGCCGTGTAGTCGGCGGGAGTTATCAGCGCATCAAGTTCCGGAGCGTCGAGCATAGGCCCCACGCCAACCGATCCGCTGCCGAGCAGGAAGTTCCTGTACGACATTCCCGTTCCCAGTCCCTCGAACGCATCGCGTATCAGCCAGCCGTGCATGGGCTGCTTGAGCGCGTCCGTTCCGACGACAACACCGCGATTTGCCGTCTCCTTTACGGCGGCCAGTTCCGTCCGACGCTGAAAGAAGAGCATTTCGCGCATTGCCATGAAAACATCCCGGTACCGGGTTGTTTCACACGGTTTCGGCCAATGCAGCCAGCCCTCACGCTCGGCCATCCACTCCCTCTCGCTTGGAATAGCGGCTGAAGCGATAGTGACGGTTGGATCATTCCATGCCGAGCGCAGAGCCTGATCGGTAACGTAACGCGCGGCGAGGAATCGGCGAAACTCCCTGATGGCGGCGGGCGATTCGTCGAACAGCGAATCCTGGAGCGCGAGGTTAGTGGCGCCCTCATCCTGGCCGTACGGCAGGTAAGCAACAACGCGCTCGGCCCACGGACGGGATTCGACGTAGCGAACAATCCCGCGCGCGGCTTCCGCTCGCCCCTCCGCCGCCAGGCGCGACGCATAGGACGCCTCTCTGCGCCGCCCTTTTGCGCTGGAGAACTGAAGCTCATCGGGATGTTTTTCCGCCCAGGCCTTCGGCGCTTCCAACGCCCAGCGCACCATGAAAAGCGCGTCAGGCCTGGCGGCGATGATCTCCCGCGCCTGCCGATCGAGCGTAAAATCGTCCGCCCGGTCGGACTCGTCGCCGTACACGCCGTCATCGCGCCAAAACCAACTGGTGAACCAGTCGGCTTCGAAGCCGCCGCGTACGCAGAGCATGAAGCAGTCCACGCCGGCATCCGCCATCTGGCGGTTGCGCTCGTGCATCCCGTCAGGAAACGTCTCGCTATACATCGCGGTCAGGGCGCGTCCGTCCGCTTCGAGAACGGGGCGCCCTTCGATAACTTTGAGGCGACGGCGTGAATTGGCGTTTGAATTATTCATTAAGACTCCGGAAAGGTTTCAAGAGATCCTTCGGCTGCTTCAAAAGGGACGGAGCTGAAAAGAAAACCAGCCCCTGTGATCCGTGATTCAGAGCGGCCTCCGAAATGCGCCTGATCGAAGCCGCGTCGCCGTGAACGCCCAGTCCTTCGCAAAGCAGCGTGGCGGAATCTTCAAGCAGCATGGCATGTATGCCGGTATAGCGACCAACCATCAGCGCGGATCTGTTGTAGTTCATGGGATAGACTGCGTCCAGCAAATCCGACCTGCACCAGTCCACCCAATCCTGTCCGAGATCGTACATGCAGGAAGGATAGAACGGGAAGACGGCGGCCGTCAGCCTGACTCCGAAGGAATCGGCGAGAGATGCCGCGCGCTCCACGAAATGCCTGATATGCCCGCAACGCCAGCGGACGAAGGAATCGAAAGACGCCACGCCGTCCCGCCCGTTATCCTTCAACAAATCGAAGCCGTAACGCTCCTTGAATTCATCCTGGCAATGACGGCAGCGGCAAACTTCCGCGCTGGGAAAGCGGATATAGTCGAGATGCAGTCCGTCAATTTCCGGATAGAGCTCCAGGACTTCGCGACAGAGCGCCAGCTCGTATTCCCGGGTCGTCTCTGATGCCGGGCAGGCCCATGCGATGCCGTTGCCCTCCACGCGATACTCCTTTCCGTCAGCCGTCATAACCCGGCATTCAGGGTGTTCCTCGAGCAGCTTTGATCGGCCGCTCTCCGGAAAAGTGCAGGTCCAGGCTTCAAACTCCATTCCCTCCTCGTGACAACGCCGGATCAAGTGGCCGAGCAGCTCCGGATTCTCAAACCCCTCCTCGGCGTAAGCCCGCTTTGACGGATAAAAAGTCGGGCCTGTCCAGTTCTTGAACGACATGATGAGGCAGTTAACTCCCATCTCAGCCAGGTCGCCTATGATCTTGTCCGCCTCCGCGGTTGTCTTTGGAGCGTGGTGAAGCCATGTAGCGATTCTCATCAGTCATCCTCCTTCTATTGGTGTGGTTGATTCTATTCCAGCAAGAACACTCTGGTTTCCGGCGCGTCAAGATCAAATTCGATTCTATCGGAGCTGCGATACAGTCGCTTGCCCGTGATGACGTCCGTCACCTTCCGTTTCCCGGGCAGGCTGATCGTCTTGCGCCCCGACCGGATTGAATGAAGCGCGACAATGGAGCTGTCGGCCAGGACAATATCGCCGGTGTCCGAATAGACATGAGCGCCCGCATATCGCGCCAGGTTCCGCCAAAGCGCGGCAGGAATCGGAACGGCGGTGATAAAGACCGACGCCCAGTCGGCGGGACCACGCGCCCCGCCGTCGCTCCCTTCGCCGCGCGCGCCGCGTCCGAACGACTTCACGGCCAGGCCTGACGCCACGCGCCCCTGCTTGGTCCAGGCCGCGCCGAGGCTGATGGCGCCATTGCCCTCGCGCGGATAGATCGCCGGGCCGTAAGCGAGCGGACCTCCGATCACGGTGTCGGCATCCAGCCCCTTGGTTATCGGATGATCAAAGCGAGTTATCAGAACGCGTCTTTGACAGTTGGCCGCAAGCGGATGATGGAAATCGAAGCCGGTCAGCCGCGTCGCAGGGAGCTGGGGCGCGTCATCATTTGCGGGGCGCGGGCCGTCAGGTGGAAGCACAACTCGTGTGCCGTCCGATATT
>JAGYMT010000159.1 GCA_018400335.1 Kiritimatiellia bacterium
GAGATGCACTCCGTCTGCCTCCGCTGCCATGGCGATATCAACCCGATCGTTTATAATTAGCAGTGCTTCGGCTTCTGTCGTCAGCCTCCGCACGGCATGGGCAAGGGAGAGCAGGTCCGCGGCGGACCGGTGTTTCTCGCGCAGCTGGATCAGTTTGGCGCCGCCGGAGAGGGCGGCCCGCACGATGTCAATCGTGGCTCGTCCGAGCGACATGTTCTCCGATGTGACAACGTAGAGGCCGGCGCGCCTGAATCTGTCAATCCGTTCCGCGTGTTTCATGTTCCGCTTTCCCTTGCCGGCGGCGTGCCTTCAAGGTCAGTTTGAAGGGGCGCGGTAGACCGCATCCCAGTTCTTAAAGACCGGCTCCAGCCCTTTCTGGCTGAGCATTGCGCAAAAATCCCGAGTGTCCCTTGTGTCACTGATCTCGAACTGGCCGCCGGCACAGGCGGCGTGAGCCCTGTATCCGCCCACGCTGGTTCTGCTGGCGGCGCTCATCTTGCTGATGCCCAAGCCGGCCATGGCGTTTCTGAACGGGGCGCTTTCCCTTGTCGAGAGCACGAGCGGAGTGTCCGGCAGGCATATGCGGAACGCGAAAATCAGCTGGGCAAGGAGTGAATCCCCAACGGGGTGGGGCGGAATGAATTCGCCGAGCTGCGGCCTGATTCTCGGGAAGGAGATCGAGATACCCCCTCTCCAGTATATCTTCTTTAGATACTCTGCGTGATGGTACAGGCTGAGCGCGTCAGCCACGGGATCGGACAGTCCGAGCAGGACTCCCATCCCGGCGAAGCGCAGGCCGCCCGAAAGGGCGCGAGCGGGCGTGTCGAGGCGGTTCTCGTAATCGCTTTTCGGTCCCTTGCGGTGCATTACTCTAAAAACCTCCCTGTCATACGTTTCCTGGTAGACTGTTAGGCCTGAACAGCCGGCGGTGGACAGAATCCGGTATTCTTCAAGGGTCATGGGGAATGTCTCGATGGCGACGAGGTGAAATCGTTCCGCCGCGAGTTCGACCCCCTGCCTGATGTACTCGAAACCGGCTTCCTTTGTTCTCTCCCCGGTGAGAAGCAGGATTTCATCGAACCCCATGTTTCGAAGGGCGTTCATCTCTTCGATGATTTCGTTCCTGCCCAGCTTGCGCCTGGGCCGTTTGCGGTCGGCGGCGAACCCGCAGTACGCGCACTCGCTGGAGCAGTAATCCGAGATATATAGCGGCACATACATCTGGATCGTATGCCCGAAATGACGAAGCGTCAAAGCCAGCGCTCTTGATGCCATCTTGTCTATGAGAGAGCCCGCCGCCGGAGAGAGAAGCGCGGCAAGTTCGCGGATGCCTGGGCTGTCGCTGAATATGGCGTTGCGCACTGAGTTTGTGTCGGCCTCCAGCGCAAAACGTCGGAGAACGGCAAGCTCACCGCCGTCCGGAGTCGAGTACCTTTTTTTCATGCCATCACTCAACTGCATTTGCATCATCTGTTCAAGATAAAAATGCGAAACTGCGTCGTTGCGGAAAAAAGGTGGTTCTGTTATATATCAGGCATGAATCTCAAGGCATATATCTGGCCTTCGCTCCTGGCCGGTGATTTCGGGCGGCTCGAGGAATCCGCATTAAAGGCGCAGGCCGCGGGTGCGGATGCGCTCCATCTCGACATCATGGACGGTCATTTCGTGCCGAACTTGAGCATGGGCCCCGACGTGGTGAAGATGGCCCGCGGCTGCCTGTCCATACCATTGAACGTTCATCTTATGATGACGCGGCCCGATCTTTACATTGAGCCGTTTGTGAAGGCGGGCGCGGACGGCCTCTCAATTCATGTCGAGTCGCGCTGTGACGTTGGAAAAACCATCCGGCGAATAAGGACGCTGGGTGCGCGTCCTGGCGTGGTGTTGAATCCCGAGACGCCCGCCGGATGCGTGATGCCTTTCCTTGAGGATGTGGACTTCGTGTTGTGCATGACGGTTCATCCCGGTTTCGGCGGACAGAGTTTCATGCCCAGCGTCCTGCCGAAGATCGGCGAGATTCGGAAAGGGGCCGGCGAGCGCGACCTGGTCATCGCGGTTGACGGAGGAATTGATCTTGACAACTGTTCCGCCGTAGCGGCAGTCGGCGCGAACGCGCTGGTTGTCGGCAGCTCGCTGTTCAGGTCGGACGATATGTCTCGGGATATCGCGCTGATGAGGCGGCGTGCCGAAGCTTGTCTTGCAGGCCGCGCCCACGGGTAGACAGACATGGCTGGCTCCGCACATCTTGCGACGGCGGGAGGATTTGGCGCCATCCTGCTCTGGAGCATCGTGTTCGCTCTTTCGCGCAGCCTGTCGGAACAGGTGGGCGCCGTGACGGCCGGCGCCGCGGTCATGGTCACAGGCGCTCTGTTCGCACTGGCATCGCTGCTGATTCGGCCCGGTCGGACGAGGACGATTCTCCGGTTGCCGCGCCGTTATGTTCTGGGCTGCGGAGCACTGTTCGTCTGCAACATCCTTTTCCTATATCTCGCCATCGGCTTCGCGAGGGATCGCGTTCAGCTCCTGGAAATAGCGCTGCTGAACTACCTCTGGCCGAGTCTGACGCTCATCCTGTCTCTGCCTCTTCTCGGGAAGAGGGCCGACTGGCTTCTTGTGCCTGGCACCCTCGCCGCGCTGGCTGGCATCTTTCTCGTCCTGACACAGGGCGCGGCGATATCATTGGCGTCGCTGACGGCAAACATAATAACCAACCCGTGGGCTTATGGCGCGGCGCTCGGGACGGCTGTATCATGGTCAGTCTATTCCAACCTGGCGCGCAGGTGGGCGGGTGAAAGGAAGGAGGGAGCAATGGAGCTGTTTCTTCCAACATCTGCGTTGGTCATGCTCCTGCTATGCTGGTTTATTGACGAGCCACGGGCGTGGAACCTGCGGGCGGTGGTCGAATCGCTCCTGCTGGGCGGCTCATCCTTCTTCGCCTACGTGCTATGGGACAATGCCATGCGGCGCGGCAACGTAACGACAGTCGCAGCGGCTTCCTACATGACGCCGTTGCTCTCGACCATTGCCAGCTGCGCCTATCTCTCGGTCCTGCCGTCAGCCAGGCTCTGGGTGGGGTGCGGTATCCTTGTCGCCGGTTCATTCATGAGCTGGCGCTCCATATCAGCGAAACAGACTGCCTCTATTCGCTTATTCCGGCATTGGCCAGATAGCGGAAGTAGTCGGAATCGGTGCTCAAAATAAGGGTCGTCTTTTCGCGAAGCGTATCGGCGTAGCTTTCGAGTGAACGATAGAAAGCGTAAAACTCCGGATCGGCGCTGTATGCCTCATTATATATCCTCGTGGCCTCGGCGTCAGCCCCGCCCTTGATAAGTTCTTCCTGCCGGCGCGCGCCGGAGATAATCTCCGCGACTTCCTTTCTCATCAGTCCCCGAATCTCGGCGCTCTCACCCTGTCCCTCGGCCCGGAACCGTTCCGCCACGCGCTGCCGCTCGGCGATCATCCTGTTGAAGACTTGCGTCTCAACGGACGGTATGTAATTGATGCGTTTGATCCGCACATCAATCAACTCGATTCCGAAACCGGGCATTTCCTTGCTCGCCTCGGCGAGGATGGCCCTGATAAGCTCTTCCCGTCCCACCTGGACTTTCTGCTTCAGCACCTCCTGCGCCTCTTCATCCGATACGAGAAGCTGATCGATGTCGGCGTCCTCCACTTTCCAGTCCTTCGATCGGACGATTTCAACAAGCTCTGAGCTCGAAACCCTGTTGCGGACGACCGAGTCAATGATGTCGTCCAGCCGCGACTGGGCGCCGGATTCGTCGCGCACGCTCTTGAGGAAGAGCAGGGGATCGATTATTCTCCATCGCGCCGTGGTATCAACCGAAATATATTCGCGCCCGAAGGTCGGGATCTGGTTGGGATCGCCGTCCCATACGAGCAGGCGCTTGTCGAACCGGCGCACTTCCTGAATGAACGGAAGCTTGAAATGAAGACCCGGCTCATTGACTGCTTTGCCCACCGGCGCCCCGAACTGCACGATTACCGCCTGTTCCGTTTCGTCCAGCTTGAAGAGCGTGTTGGGCAGGATGATTGCCGTCAACAGGACGACGGCTGCCGCCGAAGCCATGCCAGCCTGTGTTCCTTTCTTCATCGCCTTGACTCCGATCCCTGCATTTGCAGTTTTCCATCATCGAGGTTCAGCAGCGGGATTGGCGCGACGCCGCCCTTCTGGATCACATAAATCCTCTGCACACCGCCAAGAGCCTTCTCTATGGTCTCTATATAAAGTCTGCGTCGAGTCACATCCGGAGCCTGTGAATATTCCGCATAGATGGCTTTGAACCTGCCGGCCTCTCCAGTCGCCAGGTTCACGCGGTTCGCGGCATATCCCTGTGCTTCCGAAATGATCTCCAGCGCTTCGCCCTGCACCTTCGGCACCTCCTGATTGCGCCGCTTCTCCGCCTCGTTGATCAGCCGTTCCTTCTCCTGCTGCGCCTCGTTGACCTCGTTGAAAGCTGGTTTCACGGGGTCGGGCGGATTCACATCCTGGAGCTGAATCGTCGTCACGTGCACGCCCATATCATAGGAGTTCAGGATATCTTGGATTTCGGTTTGCGCCAAGGCGGCTATCTCCACGCGCCCGACGGTAAGGACATCGCTTCCGAGTCTGTTGCCGACAATTCGCCGCATAACGGCCTCCGAAACGTCCCTGATGGCCGCGGATTGTTCCCTGACCCTGTGCAGAAACCTGTCGGGATCCAGTATGCGGTATTGAACCACCCATTCCACGTTGATGACGTTCAAGTCGCCTGTCAGCATGAGTGACTCGTCATCAAACGATTCGGAGCTATGATAAGCGGTTTTCCTGCCCGCCTGCTCCGTGCGGAACCCGAATTCCTCCTTAAGCACCCGCTCGGTCGGCACGAAATATGTGAGATCAATTCCGAAAGGCAGCTTGAAGTGCAGGCCCGGATCGGCGATCTTGATCACCTTTCCAAACCTCTTCACAACAGCCTTCCCTTCCGGCTGCACGGTGTAGAAAAGTGAGGAAATCCCGACGATGACGATGACGACGATCGCGGCTGATATGAGCGGGCGCTTAATCTTGCGAAAGTCGAAACCAAGCATCGCATCCTGAAATGGATTTTTGTCGAACGTTCCTGCCATTACGAGTTTCTCCGAGTCATTGGTCGAACTAAAAAACAGTTAAGCAGAAAAAAAGTCACAAGGCAACCCTTAATTTCACATTTATTCAAAAATTCTCATTATGGCGTCAGACCCCCGCGACCCCGCGTTGCGCGGGGCAAGCCTTGCGCCTGCCATGCCTTTGGCATGGTCGCG
>JAGYMT010000016.1 GCA_018400335.1 Kiritimatiellia bacterium
GACGAAGTCGCGCATCTCCGCGTCATCGTCGAGCGGGAAGAAGTCATACAGGTCGCCGCCTATCTCGCGGGCCGGCTCGAGCAGCGCGAACAGGTCAAGATCCACGCGCGCGGGGAAGGGCAAGAAATCGCGTGGAACGAGCCCCATCTGTATATCGCGGGCGACGCGCAGCTCTCCGAGCATCCGTTCGCGGGCGGCGGTGGTCTCACGCAGATCGGCGATATAGCGCTTGAGGCTGTCGCGCATGTCGCCGAAGGCGCGCGTGAGGTGGGCGACCTCGTCGCACCCCTTCGGGGCGGGGAGGGCGGCGTCGAGGTTGCCGCCGGCAAGGACGCCCGCTGCGTCACGCAGCCTGCTTATCGGCCGCGCTATCGAGCGGGCTATGAGGCCGACCGCCAGCGCGAGCATCAGAAGCCCGGCTATTCCGACTATTCCCTGTCTGCGGCTGAGATGCACTACCGCATTGTTCATCTCGTCCCATGATATGAGCGCGGCCATTATCCAGTCAGCCGAACGAAGCGGGGTGAAAGCAAGCCAGGACGGCTCTCCCGAGACGAAGCTGACGAACGGCATGATGCCCGGCTCTCCCGAGACCATGCGCAGACCCGTGGCGCGAAGCTCTTCGTCGTCCCGCTCCTCGGCTATGCTGAAAATCGTCTCATTGAGGACAAGCTCCGGAATGGGATGTGATACGTAGGTCCCGTTCCGGCTCATCAGCAGGCCGTAGCCGTCCTCGCCGAGCGGGAGCTCGGCGATCTGTTTCTCGATCCAGTCAATGGTCAGGTCGCAAGTCACCACGCCGGCGAAGCGCCGGCCCTCTGCTGTATTGACGCGGATCGGAACGGAATAGGTAACCATAAGGATGCCGTCCCAATCGTAGGGTTCGCTCCACACCGGCCTGCCGAGGTACTTGGGTAGGGTGTACCAGTCCGCGCGTGTGTGAACGTGGTCCGGTCCGGAAAGGTCCGTGTATTCCACGCCGTCGCCGCTGCGGTGCTCGTAGGCAGCGAGGTCCGGCCAGCTGTCGGGCGCCATGTCCGGCTCCAGCGCGATGCAGCACCCATACACGCCCGGATTATCGAGAATGCAGCGCGTCTGCATTGCGCGCGCCTGCTCGAACGGCATGTGCAGGTTCTGGGACTCGATGCTCAAGGCCATTCCCGAGACCAGTCCTTGCAGCACGCCAAGCTGGGCATCAATGCGGCGCGCGGCGCCGTCGGCGAGGAACACGGCCTTTTCCTTCATCTCGGCCTTGATCCGCTCGCGCGAGGTCGAATAGCTCCAGATCATTACCCCGGCAAGGATCAGGCCCGTCACGCCGAGAACCCACGCCATCATGCGCGCCCGTATCGTGCGGTGACACATCATGGTGTCTCCTTTTCGAACGGTGCGAAGGTCTCGAAGGAGGGCGCTGCGGAAACCAGTCCGGCCTCGTCGAGCATTTCGACGACGCCGCGATACGTGGCGGAATCGAGTCGGCCAGGCTCGCCGGCGTCGTTCGGCGGGTAAATCGAGAGCAGCACGCTGTCCAGCATCCAGCGGGTGTGCGGCCTGTTGACCGGGACACCGGCAAGCCGCGACTCGCGAAGCACCGACTCGACCGCTTCATCCCTGTTCCGTCCGGCATATTCCCAGCCAGCGAGCGTGGCTCGGCGGAGCGCCGTGCATCGTCCCGGGTGTTCCTTTGCGGTGTTCACCGAAGTGTAAATGCCGTCCTCCGGGAAGCCCAGTCCGTAGTCGCGCATCATGAACACCGTTAGGCGGTCGTTGTTCACTCCCGCCTGGTAGATACGGTGATACTCGTTGTAGAACATTGCGGCGCAAGCCGCCACCCCGCGATGGAGGAACAGGTTCACGGTGTAATTCTGTGGCCTGAAGCCCGGCTTGATCCCGTGGATGGAAAAGAAGGTCTCGAATGCCGCGGAGAAAGCGCTCGGCCAGTAGCTTACGAGCCGGCCGTCAAGGTCGGACGGCTTGTCTATGCCCTCGTCCTTCCAAGCGACGAGCATCAGGTTGGAGCGGCGTAAAACCTGCGCCACCTGCGCCAGCGGGACGGGCGCGCGCGACTTCACTATCGCGTCGGCCAGGAACATTGTTGCGAAATCAGCTTTGCCTTCGGCCAGGTAATCGAGGGAAGACGGGCCCGGCCCGGTGTGGAGCAGTGTCACGTCCAGTCCGGCGTCGCGGAAGAACCCCCTGTCGCGGGCTATATAAAAGCCAGCGAACTGGCTTTGCGGCAGCCATTGCAGCGCGAGCCGGATTGGGAACAGGGATTCGTCCGCCCCCGTTGGTTCGGCATTGCCCGGTCCGCACGCGAACAGCAAAGCCAGCGCAAGCACAAAGTCCCATCTTCCGCGCATCATCCTCCTCGATGGTTATTGAATCATCATCAATTTTTCGCATCTTCGCTGCTGCTCGCGGCCGCGCCAGGCAAAGGACCGGGGCGGAGCTCTATCCAGTCGAGCTGCGCCTCGGCCGCGGTGCCTGTGTATTGGCTGTTGCAGGAAACGCCAACTCCGAATTCTTCCGGAATGGTCCCGAACGCTTTCTTGAGCTCCTCCGCTACGTTCCGCTCTTCAATAAAAAACTGCTTACCGTCCCCGTCGTTCTTGTTGCGCAGGCAGATCCACTTCACCTGCATCATCCCTCCGGCATATTTCGCGCTGCCTTCTGCGTCCGCTGGTGTCTCGGTCTCCCACCGGTATGCCACGGAGCGCTGCCGGAACATGCCGCCGTAGCTGATGTATATGCCGATGGCCTGGTCATCCTTCCCGGATTCCCGTCCGTCGGCGTCCGTTGGGAAAGTCGTTACGCGCCACTTCCAGCGCAGGACCGGGTTCTTTTCGAGATCAATTTTCTTCAGGGTGATCATGAAAGTGCCGCTAGCGTTGTCAGCGCGCATATTGAGAAAAGTCGTTCCAGACTCCTTGTCCTTTGACACGCTGAAAACCGCCGCCTTGACACCGGGCTTGGTTTTCACCTGCCAGCCGTCCGGCATGGCATTGAAATCCTCGCGCCAGGCCGGGGCGCCCGCGGAATCGTCCGCGGGTTCGCCGCGTGTGGATGATAAACAACACGCCAGGCATACGGCAATCAGGAAAGCAGGCAATATGGATGAACGACTTCTCATTTTCTCACCGCCTTCACAAGGGCCGCGATGTGCGCGGGAGTGGTGCCGCAGCACCCGCCGATGATGTTAGCGCCAGCCGCGATGAGCGCCGGTGCCGCCGCGGCCATCATCTCGGGCGTGTCGGGAAAGACCATCTTGCCTTCCCGTATAACGGGCATGCCGGCGTTCGCGTGAATAAGGATCGGGGCTTTCGGCGCCGAGCCGCGGATTTCCCTGACCACTTCAATCATTCTCTCGAACCCGTTCCCGCAGTTCGCGCCTATTATGTGGGCGCCCGCTTCGAGGCAGGCGCGCGCGGCCTCTGTCGGCGAGATGCCCATCATCGTCTTGTAGTCTCCCTGGACGGAGCGCTCGAACGTAAAGGTGCAGATGATTTCCAGGCTCGTGTTCTCACGAACCGCTTTTATGGCTATCCCCGCCTCATCCAGCGCCGACATGGTCTCAATGCAGGCGGCGTCGGCGCCGCCCTTTTCCAGCGCGGCGGCCTGACTGCTGAATGCGTCGTACAGCTCCTGCTCGGTAACGTCGCCCATGAGTAGCATCTTGCCGGTCGGCCCCATTGACCCGAGAACGTGCTTGTTCGGGCCTGCGGCTTCGCGTGAAATGGCGGCTGCTGCTGCGTTCAGCTCATTCACGCGATCAGCCAGTCCGAAGGAATCCAGTTTGAAGCCGGTGCCGCCGAAGCTGTTGGTCAGAATCATATCGGCGCCCGCGTTCATGTAGGCTTGCGCTATTGCGAGCACATCAGCCCGATGCGTGACGCACCACAGTTCCGGGCACTCGCCCGGCTGCAGGCCCTTCTCTTGCAGCAGGGTCCCCCACGCGCCGTCCGAAACCAAAACCTTTCCGCCTTGCAACTGCTGCACTATTTTTTCCATTCAACACCTCCTCGTATGAATAACATTTCTAGCAAATCTGTTCGCAAAAGAGAACACATTTCTGGCTCTTTCCGGAGTTATGACCGTTTTTAAGGCAATTGCCTCACGGCAGGGGCGGTCAAGGCGCGCGTTCTCGGCGGGAACAGGGTCCTGCCCGGGTGGAAAGTGGTGCTGACGGGGCCGGCCGGATGTCGGTATAATATTGAAAGAAGATTATTGCAGTTATTGCTCGACTAGTGCGCGGTATTGTGACTGTATTTAATGTGTTCTTTGTGGATGCTTCATGGATGCCGTCGAAAAGCGTGAGGATCAGGAGAAGTTCTGCCGCGTCGTACAGCCGGAATGGCACGGAAATGAGCACAACGCAATACAACCCCGAAATCCATCATAGACGATCAATCCGGTTAAAAGGCCACGATTATGCCCGCGGTGGTTTGTATTTTGTGACGATTTGCGCGCATCGGGATGCAGGCGATCTTTTCGCAAAGCCAGCAGTGCGCGAACTGGTCGCCCGCGTATGGAGAGAATTGCCCCAATCCCCCGCCGTAGGGGCATCCCTCGTGGATGCCCTCCCCTCTGTGGATGCCCCAAAAAAGGGCGCCCACGAGGGGCGCGTGGAAAAGGGCGCCCACGAGGGGTGCCCGTACGTGATCATGCCGGATCATTTTCATGCGTTGGTGCGAATGTGTGGTAACATCGGAGCTGGCTTCGCGCCTACCCATCTTGGTGATGTCATTGGCGCATTCAAATCGTTGGTGGTGCATGCATATATCGCAGAGGTTAAGGCCAGTCGGCTTGCGCCGTTTCCGGGCAAGATATGGCACCGGAATTATTATGAAACGATCGTGCGCACGCCGGAGGCGGCGCACAATATCGCCGAATATATCCGAATGAATCCGTGGAAGCTGGTTCAGCACGGCATGCATGAAGGCCAATCATTCCGGATGATCGGCAATCCCGCCCTGCTCAATCACGAAAAGATAGGCGTGCTCTGCTCGCGCAACTGTCCCGAAACGGTCCTGCAGGCGGCTCAGGATCGCGCTCGCTCCGCAACCGCGGAGCACTGCTTCCTCGGCGGATTCCACTCCTTGCCGGAAAGAGCCATCCTCGATGCCCTTCTGCAAAGCCAGGCCAAACTCATCTGCTGTCCCGCCTGGGGTATTGATGACATGCGCATCCCCGCGGACTGGCTCCACGCACTTGAAGCCAACCGCATGCTCATCCTCGAAATGCCCGGTAAGGACCACACACATGTCGCCCCATCTCTTGCCGCCGCCGAAGAACGCAACCGATTCGTGCTGGCATGCGCCGAAAAGCGCTGGACTCCCCACGTGAGCCCTGGTCGAATGCTGGAACGGTTGCTGAAAGAAGCGGTGAAGCAGATTAAGGGGAAGTAGGAAAAGTTTAACCATGAAGGAAATGATGATTTAACCACGGAAAACCCCCGCCGGCGGCATTCCTGAATCGATAAGGGTCAAGAGGGAATATCACCCGTTCCTCCGAAACCTGCAAACCGGATTCGAGGTGCGCAGGATCTCCGAGAGCGCGGGGCAATCGGCTCCGGACAAAGTGAAGCGCTGGAGCGCCCTGTGGCAGACGGCGCCGAAGTGAAATGCCAGGCGTTCCCGCACGGCATCGGCGGCCGGCGCGGCATCACTCATTATTTCGAGCATTGAAGTGACCCGCTCGCCGGCGAGCCCGCAGGGAACAATGGCGGTGAAGCCGGAGAGATCGGGGTTCACGTTGAAGCTCAACCCGTGGAAAGCGACCCAGCGCTTGAACCGGACGCCGATCGCCGCGATCTTTCCGCTCTCGGTCCAGGCGCCGGTCATGCCCTTTCTGCGGAACGCTTGAACGCCGAAATCGCCGACCGTGCGGATGGCGACTTCCTCGAGGTTGTGAAGATAACCGTGCGCGTCCGCTTCCTTGTCGCCAAGTTTGATGATTGGATACATTATCACCTGTCCCGGCCCGTGCCACGTGACATCGCCTCCGCGGGAGGTTGCTGTTATTTCCATCCCGCAGCGCGCCAACTCTTCGGGCGGGAGCAGTACATTCTCTTCGCGCGCGCGTACTCCCAGCGTGATGACCGGATCATGTTCCAGGAACAGCACCACGTCGGGAATGGCGCCGGCGATGCGGGCGGCCACGAGCCGTTCCTGCAGCTTGGTCGCGGCGGCGTATCGAACCGGCGCATCAAAATATACGGCAAAAGCATTCATCATGAATCCGGCAATTGAAGTTTTTCCAGCAGGCTAGTAGACCGTTCATTCTGGAAACACTCGTTTGAGGGCACTCTACGTTGTTCGGGCGGTATTTGTCAATCGGCGGACAACAACATTTTGGTGTTACCCACACGGAACCCGGAAGGACCTCATTTCCCGGCGTACGCGAGGACTTGTTGACATGTCCTGCGACCGTGCTAGTATAACGCACAATGTCAAAAACGCCGAACATCCTGCTCATCCACACCGAACATCACCGCGGCGACAGCCTCGGCTGCGCCGGCCACCCGGTCCTGTTGACCCCGAACATGGACAACATAGCCTACCAGGGCGCGCGGTTCACGCGCTTCTACTCCGCCTGTCCTTCCTGCATCGCAACGCGCCGCAGTATTCTCACGGGGCAGGACCCTCAGACGCACGGAATGGTCGGGTACAGGGACGGTCTGGAGTGGGACGGCGTGCCCACGCTGCCGGGAATTCTGCGCGAACACGGCTACCAGTCCGTCCATATAGGCCGGAGCATGCACCAGCATCCGCCGCGAAAAGGCTACGGCTTCGAATCAATGGAGCTGACCCTGGATTACTTAACCTGGCTGAGGGACACCCATCCGCGCCACGGCATTAACGAATGGTTTGGCGGCGGTGTGATGCATAACGACTGGACCGTCCATCCGTGGCACCTGGATGAGGATTTGCACCAGACCAACTGGACCATCGAGCGCGCACTGCGCTTCATGCAGAACCGCGATCCGTCCCGCCCGTTCTTCCTCTCGCTGGGCTTCATCTCCGCCCACCCGCCGTTCCAGCCGCCGCCGTTTTACTTCGAGCGCTACCTGCGCACCGGTGTGCCGGACCCCTTCATCGGCGACTGGGCACAGCCGCCCGCTCCGGAAGAACTGGGCAATGAAGAATATGTCTGTGCGAACAGAATCAATCTTCCGCAAGAGGCGCTGCTCTGCATGCGCGCCGCCTATTACGGCCTTCTCAACCACGTGGACGATCAGTTGCGCCGCCTCATCAATCCGGTACAGGGAATCAGGCATCGCGACGACACGATCATAATTTTCACAAGCGACCATGGCGAAATGCTGGGCGACCATTACCGGTTCCGCAAGTCGCTCGCTTATGAAGGGTCGGCCCGCGTGCCGTTCCTTCTGAGCGCCCCTCTGCGCTTTAGGGCGAACAGGATGCACGTGGTTGATGCCCCGGCGACGCACGCTGATATCATGCCGACCCTGCTGGACATGCTTGGCATCGAGATCCCGGCGAGCGTGGACGGCCTGAGCCTTTACCCGCATCTGCGCGGCGAGACTCCGGCGGAATGGCGGGAATGCCTCCATATCGAGCATTCTCCCTTCCACCAGTGCCTTACGGACGGGCGCGAGAAATACATATGGCGGCCTCATGACGGACGAGAACAGCTTTTCGATATGGACGCGGATCCGCATGAGCTTCATGATCTGGCGCCGGACCCTGCTGCCGCCGATCGGCTGGCGCTGTGGCGCGAACGCCTCATCGCGAAACTCCGCGCGCGCCCCGAGGGGTTCGTCAAGGACGGACAGCTTGTAAAAGGCAGGCCTTACAGCGCTTTGATTCCATCCACTCCCTGTGCATGAGTCAGATCACGTGCAGCGGATGCGGAAACATGATCTTCAGATGCCTATTCCGTCGCGAGATCAGCCTCGGAAGGATCAGCCTCGGAAGCCAGGTGGGTGAGAAATGCCTGGGCTGTAGAAACGTGAGACGTGGTGGTGCCGTTGGTATCAGCTCCCCCGGTGGAGTCCGAAGAGTAGAATACCGATGAAACATTTATGATCTGGACAACCGGCGTGTCGGAGGGTTCGTAAAGGCTGGTGTAGACCACCTCCGAACCGGTCCTGTGGCTCAGTGTGCCCCATTCTTCGGTGCCGAGCGACCACGTGTACCTGTATCCCCCGTGCGCGGTGAGCGCGACCGACTGGTGCTTGTTCAGCACTCCGGAATCCGGCGTGATGTAGATATCCGTGTCCGCCGAGTCAACCTCGCACCCGGTGAAAGCCGCAAGTGCAACCAGCCCCGCAACCCCCAATATAAATTGCGCTTTGAGATGCATAATATTAAATACCATAGCGCACCGGCGTCTGCCTGTCCAGACAGAAATTCCATTATTTTTCAAACACAACAGACCAAAGCAACCGAAAGAGAATACGATGTGCCCATGCAACTGAGCCACAGGCTATTCGGTGAATCCGTCCGGCATTAACAGGTTGTCACTTACCGGCGAAAGCGCAAGCTCATCCGTGATGAACTCGCCTTCTCCCTCCAGGTGCACGAGCATATAGAGCAGACTGTCCCGGGATTGAACATTAAACCGGTATTGGAATGACGCGCGCCCGTCCGTTCCCGTGGAGAGCTGCTGTTCAACGATCGTTCTCGATCCTTCGCGTAATGCAACCACGGGCCGTGCGCCGCCGATAATCCTGCCTTGAAGCGAAAAGGCCATCTGCCCGCCGCCGAAGGCCCTCGGCGGCCATAGTGTCGCCCATTGCCAGCCGCGCTCCTCATCCCAATCATTCCGGTCCAGCAGCGGCTGGGAAATCGTGTCATTTTCGTGCACGGCATTCCTTCGTTCGGTGGTTATTCGCAGGGGGTTATCCGCGTCGCGGCCCCGGTCGAAACGATCCGTCAGGAAGTTGGATATGGTGAACAGCCGCACGGAGCCGGTTTCCCTTCGGGGCTGAATGCGCACCGCGGCGAGATCAAAGTCCGCGATCCCGCGCGCGGCGGCGGCGCGGTGATGGGGCATTTCGTTCGATGGCCGACCGGCCGCGCTAAACTGCGCCGCGAGGAGCGTCGCGAGCAGAAGCCCTATCAGCCACGGCGTAAGCCGGCTGGTCTTCCTGTTTCGGAAAACGAGGATGGCATGGACGAGTGCCGCGGCAAAGATGAAGTTCGGCCCCGGCCAGGGCAGGCGCCAGCCCCACAGGGCCGGGAGGACAATCGGAGTGCAGTTGTATGGCTCGACGAAGCTCGGGCCCAGCCGCGGCAGGATAGCGAGCTCCAGAATGCAAAGTCCGGCGGACACCAGCCCGAGCAGTATAAGCCACCAGCGCTCGATCCCCGACGCGCGCCCCCAATACAAGGCCAGGGCCGGGATGAGCAGCGGCATCACGGATACGAGAAATCTCCCCGGCACGCACGCCCCCCCTCCGTAGTTGCCGCCGGAGCAGGTGGCGATCCACGTGGTGAGGAAGAGCGCCGCCGTCCCGATGAGCAGCGGGCGCTGTTCCCTGTTCAGTCGCCAGCCGAGCAATCCGCACGGCACCAGCAGGACCGCAAGCGGAAAGACGTCCGCCAGCCCGCCCGGGTTTGTGAAGGTGCGGATGATTCCCGCGGGGTACTCCATGAACAGCGAGCCGACACCGTGCGATAAACCGTCCTCAAAGAACACCAGCTGGAAATGGCGATACATGAGCAGCCCGGCGCCCGACAAGGCGGCGAACACGACAAGCCGCGCGACCTTGTTTTTCCAATGCTCCTTAATCAACAGGCCGTGCAGGATGTACAACGCGGCGCCGAGCAGGGCCATGGGCAGGAAACGCAGTTGCGCCCACGGCAGCGCAGACACGATGGCTGCCGCGCCGATGGCCGAGGGAAAAAAGCGCCGTTCCTGCGCGAAGATCGCCGCCGTGAGCCACAACACGAGGGTTGCTCCAAGCATTTCCGGCAGGAAGCGCGAGGCGTAGACCGCGTTGTACAGGCCGACGGCATACAGCAGGATGACTACCAGCGATGCGCGTGAGCCCGCTCCGGCCATGCCGCACAGGATATACATCCCGGCAATGGCGAGGCCCGCGGTCAGGCACAGTACGAGATGCCGCGCCCAATCGCCGTGCGGCACGGTCCAGGCCGAGAGGAAAGCGAGCCCGGGCGCATGGTAGCTGTACCAGCGGTTCCCGCGCGATCTCGGGCTCACGTGAAGGCGATCCGCCAGCAGGTCGTTCGCGATGTAATCGTCGCAGCGGTCGCCGAGGCTCGCCTCATACTGGTTCCTGATGTCCAGATCTCCATCCTGGTGCAGGCTGACCGCCTGAATCATGTAATGGCCCTCGTCACCAGATACCAGCCCGCTCCAGCGGGTGTGTGCCATGCCCGTGAGCCAGAAGGCCGCCGAGAAGACGATCCCGAGCAGAGCTGTGCGGCCCGGGCTGAATGAAGATGTGTCGCGCGATGTCCACCTGCCCGCGACACGCGCCAGGGAAAAGGAAACCGCCAGGACGGGAAGATAGAAAAGCGCGTTTGCCGCGATGCCGGGTGGAAGGACATCCTTCAAAAGCAGCGCCGAGAACACAAAAGCCGTGAGCAGCAGCGGGGAGAGATAGCGCACGCGCCGGCGCTGATCGGGTTCGAGGCGGCGGCCCAGGCGAAGGATGAGCGTCCATAACAGAAACGTGCCCGCCGCGTTCAGTCCCGCCAGAGCCCAGTGCCGGCGCAGGAGGAATCCGGATGCCCAGAGTATCCATGGCTCATGGCCGGGAGGCGCGAGCCTGACCGACATGGGCCAGATCGAAGCGGACAGGATGAGCCAGAACGCGGGCCACAAAATACAGCCTGCTGCTATCGCGCGGAAAATATTGGTTGGCGCGGACATCAGATCGTAAGAGAGTGAACCAGTACAGCCGTTAAAACGCCCATCACGGCGCCGAGGAAAACTTCAAGCTGGGTATGGCCGAGAAGCTCCGCGAGCTTCTGCTCGGAAAAATGACCATCCTTGAAAAGCTCGTCCATCATCTGGTTCAGTATCCTGGCCTGCATTCCCGCTGCTCGTCGAAAACTCTGCGCATCGAACATCACGACGAGGGCGAAAGCCAGTGTCACCACGAACAGCAGGCTGCCGGTTCCCGCGCTCAGCGCCACGGACGTGACAAGCGCCGAGGCCATGCTGGAATGGGCGCTGGGCATGCCGCCGGTGCTCACGAGGTAGGCGAAGTCGATCTTCCGCGTCCGCGCAAAGAAGCAGATCATCTTGGTCATTTGCGCCAGGGTCCATCCAAAAACGGCCGCCCAGAATGTCGTGTTGTGCCACCAGCCTTGCCAGAATGGATCCGTATTCATAATCTCCCCCGGGGCGCGGGCCCCGTCAGTATGCATTCTTGTGCGAGAAAAAAGTCCTCATGATTATCTTGAAATCGAATGCGAGCGACCAGTGCTCAAGATAGTAGAGGTCATACTTTATCCGCTCGCGGATATCGGTGTTTCCGCGCAACCCGTTGACCTGTGCCCAGCCCGTCATGCCGGGCTTGGACACGTGCCTCCACATGTAGCGATGAATATCTTCCTTGAACTGCTCGACGAAATGCGGTCTTTCCGGGCGCGGTCCCGCCAGACTCATTTCGCCCTTCAGCACGTTCCATAGTTGGGGAAGCTCATCGAGGTTATTGCGCCTGAGGAAAGCGCCGACCCTCGTCCGGCGCGGGTCGTTTTCCACCGTCCAGGCCGCCGCGCCGCCGGCCTCGGCATCCGGGCGCATCGTCCGGAACTTGATCAGCATGAACGGTCTGCCGTTCTCCCCGCAGCGCTCCTGCCGGTAGAAAACCTGTCCGGGCGAATCGCGGCGGATGAGGATTGCGACCGTAAGCATCAGCGGGGAGAAAATCAGAAGCCCGGCAAGCGCCCCGCAGACATCTTCCGCCCTTTTGATGATGCGGTTCCAGAAATTGTCGAGCGGCCAGCGGCTGACCCCGAGCAGCGGGATTTCGTCAATCATCTGCATGTCAACGCTCCCGGTCAGAACGTGGAACAGGTCCGGCACGAGGTTGAAGGCGATCAGCGATCGCTCGCAGAGGAGTATTATTCCAACAATTTTGTCGTGGCCGATTGCGGAATCCGCCACGATGAGCCTGTCGGCGATGCCGTCTTCAAGGAGCTGCTTTAGATCGTCCGGCGAGCCCATGATCATATCCGGCGGGACATCGGGATGCGGCGGAGCGGATTTGGTCTTGATAAAACCGACAACCCTGGATTTGAGGCGCGGCTCCTGGTCAATGGCGCGCTTCAGGTGCGCAGCGAGGTGGTCCGCCCCCATTATCAGCACCCGGCTCACGACCGACCTGCCCCTCGCCAGCGCCAGCTCAGCCCGGAAGAGCATGTAGCGCTCGACCAGCACGAACAGCAGGACCGAGAAAGCTGAAATGAGGACGTAGATCCGGGAAAAAGGCGGATCGGTGCGAATGGCGAAAGCCATGGCCAGGGCCATTATCATGCCGAGCGCGCACGCGTGGATGAGGCGCGGGATCTTGTCGCCGAACGTGCCAACTTGCGGGCGCTGGTAGAGCTTGAGCGCCTGGAATATAAAGAGGAACAGGAGCGTCGCCAGCCCGGCGCCCTTGCCGTAGCTTGCGTACAGGTTCGGCGGCAGGCTGTCGTGGAAGATGGGCACCAGGCCGCTGTCGAAGCGGAACCACACCGCGGCCATGAAGCCGGCGAAAATGAAAACGGCATCGCCCGCGATAGCCGCGCAGCTCGTAAGAACGTCCGATGTATCCTTGTTTCTCATTTTCGTACGGTGAGCATACCGTCCGCCACGGATTGGGCTTTTGCGGGGTCGCGCGTCTCAATCAGCGCGAGGGCGAACTCAAAAGATGTGCCGGCGGCCCGGCTGGTGACGAGGTTCCCGTCAACAACGACCCTGCCTTCCGCCCGCGCGCCGCTCCTGATGCGGCTCTCGATGCCCGGGTAACAAGTGAATTTTCGGCCGTCCAGCACTCCGGCGGCATCAAGTACCAGCGGCGCGGCACAGATCGCACCGACGAGCCTGCCCGCGGCCATGAACTCCTTCACGGCGCCGATCACACGAGCGTCCTGACATAGCGCGGCGGCGCCCTCCCCGCCGCCGGGCAGGACAAGAACGTCGAATGATGACGGATCAGTGCCGCTCCATTCGGCATCGGGAATAAGTTGCACACCGCGCGAGGCTTTCACCGGTCCCGGCCGCAGTCCGGCGGCGGTCACTTCCCAGCCCGCGCGGCGAAGCGTGTCAATCGCTATGACGGCCTCCATCTCCTCCACGCCGTCGGCCAGCGGAATGAGCACTCGTGTCATGATCTGTCCTCCATGGGTAACCTTTGCTTCTCCCTGCTTGCGCCTGCCTGAGCAAGTACGCTCGCAGTCAGGCGTA
>JAGYMT010000160.1 GCA_018400335.1 Kiritimatiellia bacterium
TCTTTCCTGAGTCGCGGGCCCGCTTGCTCTGGCGGCGCTTTCTCGATCCGCTTGGCAATCACATGCGCCCATCTGCCACCTGGTTCGAAGTTCAGCCTTCTCCGCCCGATCCGCTTCATGGCGGGGATAATCACACTGTCCGGGCGATGCTCAGGGGAACGCGAATCGAAAACCCGATGCCCATGGCCCGCATCAAATATGCCGACGGCGCATTTGTTACCCGTAAACTCGTGTCGGACGGCGCGGACGGCTGGCAACTGCTTCTTGCCGACCTGCGCCAGGATATCGAGTTCGTTCTCACGATGGATCGAGCTCGCAGCGAGCGCCATGTTCTCCGCGTTCTTCCGCGCCCGACCGTCACGCGCATCGAGGTCACCTACGATTATCCGCGTTACACGAATATGAAGAGGCGGACGGAGACGCTTGCGGGTCGCTCGATTTCCGCGCTTGAAGGGACAAAGATCAGGATCGATATCTTTTGCAACATGCCTCTTCAAAAGGCCTTCGGATCGGTGGGCGACGACCTTCATCGTTTCGCCATCGATCTCAAGGAGCCTGAGCGAGCTGCTTGTTATATGTTCATGACGGCCGATGGGGCGATGGATCTCAACCTCGCGGGACAAAACGGATTGGAAGGGCGGGGCGAACCGCCTTTGTTCTTCCGCGTCGCGCGCGACACGCCGCCGACCGTGACGCTGGACGCGAGCATTGAGGATCGTGAGTATTATTTGACGGAACAGATGGATTTTGCTTATCGCGCTCAGGATGATTATGGGATCATGGAGTTGACGCTTCAATCCGGATCATTCGTTCAGGATGCCGAGATGGAATCGTACGGGGCAAGAGAAGCCGCCGGCTTTATGCGGATTCCCATCGCTTCGGTGGCGAAGCCCGGAGATCGAAGCGTTTCGCTTCGAATGCTGGCGAGGGACGGGAAGGGACGGGCGACTCTCAGTCGGGAGATCGTAATTCGCATTGCCGCCAATACGTATGACCGGCAAATGCGTCTCGCGCGCAATATTCTTTTTGGAACCATGGATGCCAGGTATCCGACCACATGCGGATTTCCGATGATCGCGCGAAACCGGGGACGCCTGGAGTCTCTGCAATTCATCAAAACGCGGGTTGGAGCGCTGGTCGAGGCGTTGGCCGAAAACGCGAAGCCGGGCAAAGCCGAGGAGCCCATAGTCGCGGATATCAATGAGCGGCTTGGTAAACTTTCGCCGGAGTTTTACCTTCTCTATCAGACTGGATACGGCGCGGTGTTCGACTGGGTAGCCGCCATGCCGTTCTTGCCGCGTTTTCAGAGGTTGGCGCGGAATGCGATGGGCGCCGAGCTGGCCTTGAATGATCGTGCGCTTCGTTCGACGCTGAGCGCGGCGCTGTCGGCCGAGAATCCCAAGTCCGAGCTCGGAAAGGTCGCGCTCTCGATTGATGCCGCGATTGCCGTGCAGGAGGATGTCGTTCGACGTTTGAATGTCATGAGCCGGATGATCTCCGTTGAGCTCGCCGGGTTTCTGGCCGATAAACTTCTCGCGGAGATGAATTTCAGCGAATCGGCGCGTTCCATGACACAAGACGATCTGTTGAACGCGCAAACCGCGCTTCGTGAGTGCGTGAGCATTGCCGCCGGCCAATCCATTCCCGCCGCGACCAACGCCGCGCTGAAAGAGGCGCTGGCGATGGATGATCCAGCCGCGTCACTGGAGGCTGTCCGCCCGGCGCTTGTGGAACTTGCCGACGGTCTTTTCATGGCGGCTGATTCGATATTGCTCAATGAATCATCGTGGATCATGCCGATGGATAAGTTCGCGGCGGCGAACCGTCCTCTGTCCGGCGCCTGGCTGGATTGCTACATGCTGTTCGCGCTCGTGCAGGCGAACGGAAGGGGCGCGGACGAATTCGAGTTGCTCAATATCGTATCGAGGTATCACCAGTGGCGCGAAAAGCCCGATAGCGATTATCGTCCGATCGGGAGTCCGGATCCGCTCGTCCGAACGAGGCATGACGCAGCGGTCCGGCTGGGCTTCACGCTTGGCGCGATGCGCGCGGATATGCAGGCGCTTCGCGCGGGACTGGCCGTTGGCTATCTGTCTCCGGGGCAGCCTGAATTCGAAAGCCTGTGGATAGGGTTGCGTGAACGGCATTACGAGCTGCTTAATTTAAGGGATCATCCGTCCTTTGACGCGGCAATTCGAAGTGAAGTCGCCGGCCTGACGGAACGGATGGACGCTTTCCGGCGTTGGATGCCGCGTGAAACTGATCCGTCACTTTTCTGCGACACGCTGGCTGAGTGGGAAGCGGCGGCGGGCGCTTTGTCCGTCCGCCTGACTCCTGCCGTCAACGAGGCCTTGGGCGCCATGGAATCCGACTTGGCTGAACGGCGCGATCTGCTCCCCGGCGCCGTCGCTTCCTATCGGCGTGAAATAGGCTTGAGAATCAAGAAGCTCGAGAAAGGTTCCTCGATTTTTTCTCCGATGTGGTCAATGCGCGCCCGTTTATTCATGCTGCAACTGGCCGTCCGGCAGATTGCGAGCGCGGGCGAGGCGGCCCGCATTTATCAATCAGGGCCGCGCTTGGATTTGGAGCAATTGACCATGGCTTCGCTCTTCATAAACCATGCGCTTGTGTATTTCCATGGCACCGTTCTTCCGATGGACGACAGCATCCTTCTGCTCATAACCGTGACCGGCGGCGATAGGTCCGGCAAGATCAAAGAGTATCAGGAGCTTGACCACAGGCTCGATGGCGCATCCTATGTCTTTGGCGCGTCGTTGACGCCCGAATCGGCGGATCTGAAGGCCGCTGAATACAACCTTTCGCCGGCGCTCGCGAGGGAAAGAACAGCGTTGCGCAGTAGTCTTGACGCCGAAGCCTCGCTCACCAATAAGGCTGGGGTCCTGCGAGCCGTGATGTCGGATAATGCCACGGCGCCCGCGGTATGGGGAAAAGTGGGATGTGATTTGCGTGATTTGGGCAAGTTGCTCCGCTCGACCGACTCAATCACGGAAGTCGGGAAGAGAGCGCGACAACTTGCGCAATGGACGGACCTGATCGGGGCGCTTCCCCGCGCCGTCAACAGCCTGCCTGATACGCTTGCGGATGCCGCGCGCGACGGTGATTCTCCAGGATGGACAACGCGGATGGCCAATGAAACGGATGAGCTGATCATGAATATCAGAGAACTGGCGAGACCCATGCCGGGGGCGGGCGTGGCGGACAAGCTCGGCGTCGGCCGGGCGTTGGTGGAGATTTCCAGCGAGGATGACGGATCGAATCGCGCCCAACTTCGCTATGCGTTGTCGGCGATGGCCTGGAATCGGCGCAAAACTCGCTTTTCGGAGGGACGAGTCGGAGTCGGCGGCTTTGCCTTGAATGTTGGAGATGAGTTCGAGAATCTCAAGCTTCCCAAGCATTTGTATCTGGAATTGAAACGAGCCCGCGAGCAGGCGATGCCGGAACTGTTCATGGATCGTTCATATCGGTATCTCAATAAAATCCTGGAGCAGGCAAGATGAGAAAGATATCGTTTGTGGCTTTTTCAACAAACCGCGGGGTTCGTTTTGCGTCGGCTTTGCTCGCCCTGCTGACGGCCATTTCAGCGTCCGGCGAGGATCGCTTTCAGTCGCAGCGGAGGGAAATGACGGCGCGGGCCATCGCATACCTGGTGGATATTCAGAACAATGGCTATGTCGGCGATGCCAGGCCAAGAGCCGTTACCGGTTTGTTCGTGCTGGCCTGTCTCTCCTCCGGCATTATGCCGACGCATCCTGTTTATGGCGATGCCGTCCAGGCGGCGGCGGACTGGATTATGGAACAGAGTCCGGGCTCGTTTCTTGGCGGCTCGGGGGAGCCCAACTCCGACCATGCGCTTGCCGCTCTTGCCGTCACCGAGCTGGTTGGCTCTTCAGCTTCCGTAGCCGGTAATCTCGCCTTGTTTGAAAAGGCGCGTCAGGCTCTGGAATACAGCCTTCAAAGCCAGGACCAGGGGAGTAATCCGGATTACAATGGCGGATGGAAAGCCGATGATCGTACGCGCGTGAACGATCGAATGCTCACTGCCTGGTTTCTGACGCAGATGCGCGCGGCTGCCATTATCAATGAAGATGTCCCTGAGAGCCGTCTCGATCAAGCGGCGGAATTCATGGCGGCAAGCCAGAAGAGCGCCGAGTCCGAAAAGGAGGATGAACGCGGCGGATTTTCAATCAGCGCCGCCGGCCTGCCTGTTCGAAGCGCAACAGCGTCAGGCATGGCCGTCCTGGCGATGTTTGACCCCGATAAGGAACGCCTCGAACTGGCGCGCGCCTGGCTTTCCAGGCATTCTCCGAATTGGTACGGGCCGAATTTCTATCCGACTCATTTCTTCGCCGCAAGGGCGTTGTTCAGAACGCGAGAGCTCGACGGAGGAAAGGCTTTTGATTCTTATTTTCAGCGCGTCGCCCGCATGCTTCGAGAGAGACAGGCGCCTGACGGCAGCTTTCCCTTTCCGCCAGGCGAGGGCGGCACAACCGTGGCGATGGGCACGGGTTTCAGCACCGCGATGGCCGTGCTCATTCTCAACGCTGATCGCGGCTTTCTGCCCGTGGATCAATGATGAAAGGATGTTTTATGCTTCCGCGTGATGCCTTTGCGAGAGATGGTTCCCGGCAAACACTGCTTCTGGCGGGACAAACCTTGGATGAGTTGAGAGCGAAGTTCGTTTCGCCATCCGATGAATTATCCCGATTATGGCGACATTTCCTGCTTCTGGCGCGGCAAAACCCATTCTGGTGTTCGTCTTACAGCATTCTTGCCTTTCTTGTGACGGGAGACGATGTGTACAGGAAGACGGCGCGCGATGTTTTCGTCAAGTTCACGGAGACGGAAAAGGACGCGCTCTTGACATGGGATGCGCAGTTTCATACGCACACCGTATCCGCTCCGCTGGGACGAATGATGGTATTCTATGACTGGATCGCCGACACCGACCTTCTGACGGCGGTCGAGAGACAGGCTTTCGAGGCAGCGGCGCTTGATTTCGCCAATCTCATCCCGATGGATCAGCTTCAGGGACGCGCCCGTTCCTTCGATAACCAGGTGTTGGCCAACTGCTTCGGGGGCGCCATCGCGGGCTACATCCTTGGCGTGAGGCGCGGCGACAGCGCTTTGGCGCGGCGCCTTTACTCAATCGGAACGGAGATGCTGATTGACCAGTACAGAAAGCTTCCCCGTTCCTGCTATTCCGGCGAGGGAAGCACCTACCACGAACAGGTCGTGGGTCCGCTGCTTCTGCTCGGCGGCC
>JAGYMT010000161.1 GCA_018400335.1 Kiritimatiellia bacterium
AAAACTCTTTTCCGAAAGGCAACCGACTTGCCTGCGTGTACGCACGCAGACAGGCGAAGCGAAGGTTACCCTTGAAATGTTGATGTTTTCGAAAATGATAGCGCGGTGTTCCCTCGTCCTCGCCGTGGCGCTGGGCGCCGCTTTGCCGGCGGCGCCGGGCGCCACGGAAGACGACGGGGTACCGTCCGTCATCCGGGAATCCGACGTCAGGGATTTCCCCGGCATCGTCCTGACTCTGAAGGATGTCTCCAACCCCGTTTCGGAATTCATCCGGTCGAAATGCATGCCCAGGACTGTCCAGCTGCTCGATTCATATCGAAAGGGCGCGAAGGTGAACGCGGAGCTCAAGAGCGCCCTGCTTGCCGATCTCAATAGATTGCTTCGCCGCGAGTCTCTCTACGATAAGGACCGGTTCGCCGGCGTGAAGCTTTCTCCGGAAACCATAGCCCTTATCGAGACGTCTCCTTCAGGGGAGGAGCTCGCGCGCCTCAATCGAATGCTAATCGAGCAGGCGTATTCCGGCAAGTTCGGGAAGCTGACTGATCAGGCCGTGGACGTGACGGCGGATGCGCTCGAGTACGATTCCGAGAAGGACCTGATGATAGCGCAGGGGCGCGTGATGCTTCGCCGCGGAGATGTGATGATAAGGTGCGAGATGGCCGTGGTGAACATGGAGACCTATGATGTGCTGGCCGAGGGGGACGTCTACTTCGAGCAGGGCAGCGATGCGTGGTCGGGCGACAGCCTCCGCTACAATTTCCGTACGCAGCGCGGGTCCTTCGGTGATTTCGTTTCATTCCTCGATCCCTTCTACGTGAGGGCGGAGCATTCATACAGGGCCACGGAGGATGAATACCTGTTTCACAATGCCACTGTCACCACCTGCGAGACCGAGCGGCCGATCGCCTATATAAAAGCAAAAAGGATCAACATGATGCCCGGCCGGTATGCCCGCGGGCGGAACGTGCTCCTGTATCTCGGGCGAGTGCCGGTGATGTACAGCCCCTACTGGAACCAGAATATCGGGTCCCCCAACTTCTTCAGCGTGGTTCCGGGCTACAACAGCCGGATGTCAGCCTTCCTGCTCACAGCTTTCAACTACCGCATCAGCCGCCACTTCGAGGCATCCACGCACCTCGATTACAGGATCAAGCGCGGACCCGGCATCGGCCAGGATATCCTGTGGTCATCCAGCGGAAACGCCAAGAGCCTCTCGACGGAACGGTATATGCAGGAAGAGGACGATTCCTGGTTTTTCGGACGCAAGAGCAGGCTGCACGACTTGGATGAGGAGGATTCCTGGTTCGGCGACATGATCGCCTACTACACGCACGACTCCTGGCCCGACGAGGGCGATAGCCAGGCATACCCGATCGAAAATGACAGATATCGCTTCCGGCTCTACCACAGTCAGAGCTTGAGCGATCGGGCGTACTTCCTGGGTCAGTTCGACTACCTGAGCGATCCTAAACTGGTCGAGCAGTTCTTTCGCGATGAATACCAGCACGCTCCCGAACCGGATAATTACCTCGTTCTCGGATATCGCGGCGATAAATACAGCGCGGCTTTCCAGATTGATAAGCGGCTGAACGATTTCTACACATCGGTTGATCGCATTCCCGAGGTGTCCATTGATTTCACGAGGCAGGCGATTCGCGACACTTCCCTCTACTACGAGGGCAGGACCGCCGCCGGCTTTCTCCGGAAGGAATGGGAGAGCAACGAGACGAATGAGACGGACTACTCTTCCTTCCGGTTCGATTCCGACAATAAGATATACTACTCGATGAGATGGTTCGGCTTCCTGAACGTGACCCCGCGCGTGGGCTACCGCGCCACGGCCTATTCCAAGACCAAGGAGGATGTGACCAACGTGGTCACGACCACCAGTGTGGACGATGAAGGCGTGGCGACGGAGTCGTCAACCACCAACATCGTGGCGCGCGAACTGAGTTCAGCTTTCAGGTCGGTCTACGAGTTCGGCATTGAGAGCTCGTTCAAGACCTTTAAGGTGTGGGAGGCCCACCCGGGGGGCGTGATCCACAACCTTCGCCACATCGCGGAGCCTTATATCAATTACACCTGCGTTCCCGAACCGAACGTGCTGCCGTCGAGCCTCTACCAGTTTGATGAGGTGGATGAAATCGGGCGGACCCATGATATTAAACTGGGCATGATCAACAAGCTGCAGACGAAGAGTTCCGGCAGTGTGTATGACCTGATCAATGCCGATGTCTGGACCTATTACGGGTTCGGGCGCGACGAGGGCGAGAAGGCTCTCACTAACTTCTTCTTCAATATACGCTCATCTCTTCTGGACGATTGGATGACGCTCCGCGTTGACGGTGAGTTCAACCAGTACGACGTGGACTTCGACACTTTCAACACCCGCCTGTCCATCGAGGATAAGACCCTGTGGCGGAACGATCTGGAATACAGGTATAAGAAGGATTCGAACAGCCTGCTTTACGACCAGCTAACCCTCTCGCCGTTCGCTAACTGGAAATACTACCTCTACGGCAGGTACGAGTTCGACGATCAGGAACTCGAGGCCTGGGGGTTGAGCGTGGAACGCAGGATCCAGTGCATCACCGTTCGCGTCGGCGCCGAGATGGAGGACGACGATTACCAGGTCTGGCTGCAATTCTGGTTCACCGCGTTCCCAAGAGGAAAACTCGGGCTCGGAGTCTGATCTTGCGGAAGGGGTCGGAGTATTCACCACGAAGAACTTGAAGGACATGAAGACGAGAAATTCCCTTCATGCTCTTCATGCCCTTCATGGTGAAACGGGAATTGAAAGAAAATCCTTTCTTTCCTCCGTTGCCTTCTGTTCAATCCGCAATTGACTTGATTGAAAAGAAGAGTATTAAACAGAAGGAAACAAAGATAACGAAGTGATCCCTGCACATCATGTCATCCCGTCAAAAAACTTCAACTCCCCAGCACGCGCCCGCGCGCGATGACGCGAACGGCCTCGTGGCGGTCGAGGCCGCCGGCGCGCAGGCCACCCTTTACCATCGCAGCGAAGACCGCATCTTAATCAGCCGCGAGCCCTTCACTCCGTTCCTCTTCGTGGAGCAGAAAGCGCTATCTAAAATCCAATCGCTATGCTCCGAGACGAGACCATTGCGCGGACCGGGCCGACTCAACACGCTCGCGCTGTTTTCATCCGTCGAGGACTGGAATCGCGCCAGGAAGAAGCTGTCCTCCGCCGGTCGCACGCCGGCGCCGTTCCTCGCCGTGAACGACAAGATACAGCAGCACCTGCTCCTGACAGGCCGCTCGCTCTTCGGCGGAATGCGTTTCGAGCAGATCAAGAGGATGCAGGTTGATATCGAGACTCACACCGCGCCCGGCTTCGAGTTCTGCAACCCGGAACGGGAGAGCGACAGGATCATCATCATTGCAATGTCCGACGATTCCGGATGGGAAGAGTCCCTGTGGGCGCCGGACGGCGACGAAAAAGGCCTGCTCGAGCGTTTCACGGAGCGCGTCCGCCAGCGCGATCCCGACGTTATCGAGGGCCACAATTTCTTTAAGTTCGATCTGGCCTATATTGCAGCGCGCGCGGCCATGCACGGCGTCAAACTCGCACTCGGCCGCGAGGGCGGTCTGATCAGGTCCTCCTCCGGCAACTACACCGCCGGGGAGCGGATCATCTCGTACCCCAAGTTCGAGATCCCGGGCCGGCACATAGTGGACACCATGTTCCTGCTCCACGCGTATGATGTGTCCCACCGCTCGCTTGAGAGTCACGGCCTGAAATACGCGGCCTCGTATTTCAAGGTGTCCGGACCGGATCGCGTGTTCATCAAGGGCTCGGAGATTTCCGACGTGTTCGAGCGCGACCCGGATCTGGTTCTGCGCTATTCGCTCGATGATGTGCGGGAGACCGGCGCGCTCGCAAACATTCTGGCCCGCAGCGTCTTCATACAGGCCGGCATGCTGCCGATGGGCTACCAGGCGGCATGCGTCCGAGGGAACGGCGCCAAGATTGACGCGCTGATGATGCGCGAGTACATCAAGGCCGGCTGCGCTCTGCCCGATCAGGAGAAGCCGAGGGAGTTTCAGGGCGGCTGCACCGATATTTTCATGAAGGGCGTGATCGAGAACGTGCACCATTGCGACGCCCGCTCGCTCTATCCCTCCATCATGCTCTCGCGGAAGATCGCCCCGAAGAGCGACCACCTCGGCGCCTTTCTGGAGCTCCTGAAACGGTTCAGGGACCTGCGGTTCCGGGCGAAGGACGGAATGCAATCGGCGCGCGACCCGGTCGAGCGGACGCATTTCGACTCCCAGCAGAGCGCATTGAAGATTCTCATCAATTCCTTCTACGGCTATCTCGGCTTCGCACAGGGGCGGTTCAATGATTTCGATGCAGCCGAAAAGGTGGCGTCCGAGGGCCGGTCAATTCTGGGCGGCATGGTCGCCTGGCTCAGGGAGCATGGCGCGAAGCCGGTGGAGATTGATACGGACGGCGTCTACTTCGTTCCGCCTTCATTCCGCGCGAAGGATGGTCTTGAAAAGTTCCGCGAGGCCATGCGTCAATCACTGCCTGACGGGATAGAGGTCGAATTCGACGGCGAATACAGGACCATGTTCAGCTACAAGATGAAGAACTACGCCCTTCTCGATCAGGATGGAACCATTGTCATTCGCGGCGCCGCCCTCAAGTCGAGGGGGATGGAGCCCTATCTTCGCGACTTCCTGAAGGACATGATACGCCTCAAGCTCGAACTCAAGGATGTCGAAATCCCTGCCGTGAAAGAGAAATACGAGAAGGGTATCGTGGACGGAACGCTCGGGATTAAGCGGCTCGCCAAGACGGAGGTTCTCAAGGAGGCGCCATCCTCCTATGCCGGGAAGATAGAGGCTGGCGGACGCGGCCGCAACGCGGCGTATGAAATAGCGCTTCGCTCCGGCCATCCATATCAGGCGGGCGACCAGGTGTCCTATTACATCACCGGAAAGGCAAAGAAGGTCTCAGCCCACAGTGCGGCGAAGCTCGTATCTGAATGGGACCCCGCCGCGCGCGATGAAAACACCGCCTACTACCGCGCCAAGCTCGATGCCCTCTACCAACGCTTCACCGCCAGGGAAGACGCGGACGACTAACCTGGAACGAGCAATTGAATATCCAATATCCAACAAGGAATTTCCAACCGAACAAGTGAAGATGCATGGCGCGTTATTGACTTCTCTGTGTTTCCGGACATTCCCTTACCGCAAAATCCGGTTGGATTTACCTGAAGTGGTGCAGGTGTCTGCCTGCTT
>JAGYMT010000162.1 GCA_018400335.1 Kiritimatiellia bacterium
GAGGCGTTTTCTCAGACCGGACGCGGTTGGATACCCGGTCACGGAGCCGGTTTTCAGTAACGCCGGCATCCAACACGCTCGAGGTGAAGTCTCGACGTTGAGCGTCCAATAGTTCAAAAAAATACCCCCATCCGCCATACATCAAGGGATTTGAGGATCGCGTCCTTGCCTTGTGACCGCAGCGAAATACCCACACTGTCATCACGGCCTGGATAAACCCGCACCGCCACACATTGCTTGCCGTTAACAAACACTTCGACGACGCTTCGATCAACAAATACTTGCAGATGCAGCGGCTCATCATTCTCCATGTATATCGGTGCAGTCTCCGGGGCCCGCGACTTTGCTTCGGGCAAGAGCGAAGAATACGAGGTGTCGATCGAAATCAGACTTTCAGAACGACTGACGTACCCGCGATCCCTGTAGAACATGATACGCGTGCGCTCCTGGGCATCCGGTGAACGCAGAACATTCATCTCGATCATCGGGGAATCTGTAGGCTCGACGACCGCATCGATTTCCAACGCATCACCGCGGATACCATTCAGCACCACCTCCTCATTTGCGGGCAGCAGCATCCTGTCGATGCGATGATGATCACCCCGCAACGATTCAATGTTGCCCGTTGGTTCCATGCGCAACGGATGTTCCGGTGTCGTTGAATCCAGCGTCAACCGACGAGGAAGGCTCATAAGTTCATGACCCCCTCCCAGTGACACATACGAATTGATGTTGAACATCGCGATCAATCCGCCTTGCCCGTCCGGCACCGCCATAGGCGCGTGAATGCCGCCCGGTCCCCAGGGGCCGAAGGTGAGTTTGGCTCCGTCGGTAACCACGAACTTCTGACGCTCCGTGTCATAATCGCCCAGGAGATACTGGCTGCCGCTCATATGGCTGAAGAACAGCATGATGTATTTCTCGCCGATGGGCCAAAAGTTTGGGCACGCTCCGTCATCGCCCACCATCGTGTGAAAATCGTTTTCCACAAACTCGTGCAGACATTCCCAGTGAATCAAGTCCATTGACCGAAAGAGCACGTGAGTACGCCGGTGCCGCCGCTGTCCCCGTCCCCTGGCGCCGTGGCCCGAGATCGAGTAGTACGTCGTGCCGGATTTCCAGATATTCGGATCGTAGACGCAGTTGAACGCCGGGGGCTCGGTGCGGGAATGATTCGGAATAACTGCCGTGTCTGTCAGCTTCTCCCAGTTCAGCAACAACGGATCGCTTGAAACCGCAACCATGTTACCAAGACCTCTGCCATGGTACATCGCGATGACGCGATTCCCTTCCACCAATGTGCCGCCCGAATAACAGGAATTTTCCGGCCCGGGATAGATAGCATACGGGAGGTCTCTCCAGTGAACCAGATCGTCGCTGACCACATGCCCCCAAGGGCCCCAGTCCCATCCGGTCTCCGACTCCGGCGGGCGTGCCTGATAGAACAGATGCCAACGCCCCTGCCAAAAACACAATCCATTTGGGTCGTGCAGCTTGCCTTCGGGGCAGGTGTAGTGATAAGCGGGAAGGTACCGGTTTTCCGCGCGATTTCTACGAGAATCGGCAAACCTCTTGAGCAATGGGTTCTGCTCAAGTTGTTTCTCCTGTTCAGCATCAGTGTCCGGGAAAGTGAATTTGGGGGCGGTAATCAACTTCTCCGTAGTGAGGCTTTGCTGCATCGGTAACGCCGCTGGAGCGCTATTCATTTAGAATTCCTCCATGTAACACTGGCCAGACGATTGTCGCACGGAATATCTTTGCCACTACGGTCCCATTCCGGAACCGTAATCCAGGTTTCATTCGGTGACACTTCGTTCACATTGAAATTACCGAGAGGGAATCCACGGTTCGCCAAAAGCACGCTTTCGGTTTCACGGACAAGACAGACGCCTTCCGGATCGATTTGAGCGAGAAACACGGGGGCCCTATGGCGAAATACGTTTTTGTTGTCCTCCGTGATCCGCGTATAGACGAGGAACAGGCCTTCCTTATGACTGACGAATTTGGTCATGGTCTGATCCATTGGAATCGGATCGCCATTGTCCCAACGCCAGGGCCGTGGTTCCTCCCAGGTCAATCCATCCTTGCTGGTCGTCACATGCGAATGGCCGTCCTGGGCGCGAAGCGTCATGTAAAAAACGCCGTTATGTTCAGCCATGCTCGGCTCGACGAACCCACGCGGCTCCGGGTGGGTCACCAGTTTGCCGACCTCGATCACTTTGACACTATCGCCGTCAAACCGGCAACGCGCGGAGCCACACCATCGGATTGAATTCCATCCATCCAGTTCCTTTATCGTGGAAAACGGCAGGAGTATATCGCCGTTGGGCAAGTCAACGCGCTGTCCGTACGCCACGCACGGTTTTTCCTCGCCGTCTATTTTGATACGAAACGACTTCCATGGCGCAAATGTCCCGGTCGACGGGTCATAGTGAGAATAACTGATCGCGCAGTGTTCAAGGTGGTCTGAAAGCGCCTTGTCGAAATGTCTCAAGACATGGCCGAATGCGATTACTTTCCCGCTGGACGCGTGAAACTTCCAGTTGAACGTTGGCACGAAGTGAAAGTTCTCCTCATCCACCCTTTCCCGGAGAGCTTCCGGATAATCTTTCGGTTGCCACGTTTGATGCCAATTCGAAAATTCATCCTGGTTTTCCGGCGCGCGGGTTGCGATAAAGTGCAATGTCCGCTGATGAGAATCGCCTCCGCGACGATCAGACTCCGGGAAAAAAAGATGAATGTCTTCGGCTGGATTCCCCGGTATCCCCGGCTTGAAAAGCAGGCTTGGCCCCAGCCACAACCCCTTGTGTGATTTTCCCGGAACGAGAACATGCTCCTGTAAGGATTTTATAGAAGCGATCTTTTTCATAATAAATTTATTCCTCATGCCACTGGGCTTCTTTTTGTGCGAACAGCCGAAGCTTGTTCTTTAACCGTTGCGTTCCATAATGTGACGAAACCAATTGCCGTCAGAAGTGTTGCGAATGTAACATTTTGCTTTTTGATTTCTCCCGTTTAGTTTTGTGCTTTATGCCATTGTTCATGTTGCTCCGGTGGTACGAACAGCCCGCCGGTGGTCCAGACAATGTGCGTAGCCTGTGGTAGGGTTGGCAGAAGATTGCGATCCCGCAGATAGGCGCGTCCGCTCTCCAAGGTGCACAACGGCACCGGTACGCCGCAGCCTGCGGCAGCCGAGGGTTCGACTTCGATCCCCTCCGTCTCGTACATGTCGAGCAGCAAACGATAGAGCGTTCGGTCCTCGAGGGTGCAGCAGCCATCGAGCAGCGGCACCATGAGCTGACCGATGAAGCGCGACGGGGTGGAGACCGCCAGTCCGTCGGCATCGGTTTTCAATCCTAGTCCCAGGCTGTAGACCGAGATGTCCGAGTGCTGTCCGGTCAGCATGCCGAGGGTCATGCAAGGCGCCTCGACCGGTTCGACAAAGAAACAGTGCGCATTGTCCCCAAACACATGGCGTGCCGCAAAGGTGATGCCACCGGGGCCTCCGCCCACTCCGCAGGGGAGATAGATGAACAACGGGTGCTCGCGGTCGACTATAATCCCGCCGTCCGCCAGCTGCTGCCTGAGCCTCGGCACGGCGCAGGCATAGCCGAGAAACAGCTCGACCGAGTTTTCGTCGTCAATGAAATGTTTGTGGGGATGATCAGCCGCCTCGGCGCGCGCTACGACACAGGCCGCAGTGTAGTCGGTGGCATGTTCGACGACCTTGACCCCGCGCTGGCGCAACCGCTCCTTCTTCCATTCCTTCGCCTCGACCGACATGTGGACGGCGACCCGGAAGCCAAGGGCGGCGCCGGCGATACCAATGCTCAAGCCTAGGTTGCCGGTGCTGCCGACGCTCAGTTCATAGTCGGCAAACAGCGCCCGTGCGGCGGGCGTGACCAGTTTGCGGTAATCATCCTGTTCGGAGTCGAGCAAGCCGTTTTCGAGCGCCAGTTTCTCGGTGAAATGCAACACGGCGTAGATGCCGCCGCGGGCTTTGATCGAACCGGCAACCGGCAGTGCGTGATCGGCCTTGACGAACAACCGCCCGCTGTCGGGCGGCAGGATTCTCTCGGCCAGTTTCGATGCCGGCAGCAAAGACGACTCGATAATACCTTGCGAACTCCGCAATTCCGGAAACAGGTTTACCAAAAGCGGCGCGAATCGTTGCCAGCGCGCCTCCGCGTCAGCGATATCCGCAGCCGTGAACGGCAGATCGGGCAGGCCGTTCGCCACGGGCCGCCAACTGGGATTGATCCACACCAGCGGTTCGCGTCGGCGCAACCGGCGCAGGGTGTCCCCGCCCGCGGCGAGCGTGTCCACAACCCTTGGCAGATCGAAGGGGGTGCCTGCATTCGCAAGCGTCACGTTCCCGGCGGTACGCCAGGCGGCGCATTCGGCGGCATCGGCGTGTTCGCCCGCGCCATTGCGCAGATGATGGACATGCACCGGTGCGGGGATGGCCGCCGCCAGTTGCGGCAGGTCGTAGTGGTGCAGAACACCGGGCAGGAAAGCATCCGCCGGCCAGGGGTAGCGTTCGGCGGCGATCAGACTGCGGAACGAGGAGAGTCCGTCGAGCGCGACCACGCCGGCGATGTCCGCGTCGATAGTGGCCACATGCAGGGCGACCATGGCGCCGAGACCGCTTCCCGTGATGACGATGCGGTCGGGATCGACCTCGGGCCGGGTTCGCAGCCAGGCGAGAGCAGTCAGGGCGTCGCGGACGCGCATGGCCATGAGCGGATCGCCGAGCGCGGCGGTGGCGTAGGCGGCGTAACGGTCGAGGCTGCCCCAGCCCGTCATTTCATAAGGATACAGGGCCGGGGCGGTGTCGCCCCAGCCGCGCAAGTCAACGGTCAAAAGATTGAAGACCGGCCGCTCGCGGTCGACAAACCGGATGGCCGCAGTCAGAGGCCCTCCACGATACAACAGGCGATGACGGCCGCCGTCGTCCAGGTGGAGAATGGCCGGGGCCGGGGCGCCGCTCCGCGTGGTCAGCAGGGTTGCCGGCAACTCGATACCCGGCTCCGGACGCAGCATGACCGAACGCCAGTCGTGCATCCAGACCTGGAATGGCGGGCCGACCTCCGCCTCGGGTACCTCTGCGGGGCCGTTGGCTCCGCTCAGCGTTGCGGCGGCGGTCTGCACGCTTTGAGGAGAACGGTCGCGACTTGCCGCCAGGCGGTCGGCCTCGTCCACGGCCAGAGTGCGCATATTGACATCGGTACGCGGGTGGCACCGCAACTCCTCGTATGGT
>JAGYMT010000163.1 GCA_018400335.1 Kiritimatiellia bacterium
CCAGTTCCGGACGGGCTTTGCCGAGCCGCCAGAGCTGCGAGAAGACGTGGCACATCCAGCTGTGGTAGCTCGGATTGTGTTCCTCGTGCGAGCCGTCCGGATGAACCTGACGGTGGAAAGTCTCGTTGAGCTGGCGCACCGCGAAGGGGACATGTTCGTCGAGCCCGGGAACGGTGAGCCCGGACTGGAGCATCGTCACCAGGCCGGCGATGCGCCAGTTGCCTTTGCGCGCGAGATGCAGCCGCAGTAGGCGCAATTGGTCGCGCGCGGAATCAACAACGCTCTGAATGAAAGCGTCGTCCTTGAAATCCGGGCTGTCCGCGAGCACCTCGACCGCGCGCCACCATGAACCGAGGCGCACGGCGGTGTTGAGCGTGCTGTCGCCCGGCAGCATGGCGTCCCTGCCGGAATATGGATGGGCGCGAATCCAGTCCTCCATCAGCATCCGGGCCAGGCGCGGCAGATCTTCGTCGCGCTCCGCCTGGTAGACGGGCAGGACATGCAGGACGCAGTAGAAGCGGTTGAGCTGGGCCGGCCATTCCTGGTGGTGCACGTGCCCCCCGCTCCAGTCAACGCCGGACAGGCCGATCTCCACCTCCACGTCGCCGTAGAAAAAAGCGCGGCCCTGCTTGAGAGCCGCGGCCGCCTTGCGTGAAGTCTCAAGATCGGCGGTGGCTCTGCCTGCTCCGACGTGTTCATTGTAGAGAGCGGCGTTGCGCGCGATTGCGGCGGCAAGATCTTTCATTGATTCTCCTTTATAAAATTTTAGGGACGAAAATTTTATTCAGATTAAGGACTGCTATTGTGGGGGATGCGTTTGGAAAGTCAATTCGATAACGGGGTGCGCGCCGGAGGCATGGATGGCCGGCCCCGGCCCCCGACACTCTTCGAGGTCGGGACGGCTACGGAAGACCGACTACAGAAGAACATGGGATTTTCGTGGCGCAAGCGTCCACGCTTGCGATCCTGAACAAGAACGGATGTGAGAAGGATCACGAGCCGGAGGCTCATGCCACGGGGGAACGGGAGACGAATTCCGGTGCATGTTTTTTGTAGGGGGGGTTATGTCCGTGCCGATCGGGAGACGCGCCCTGACCCCGGAATGCCCGTGCGCGGAGCGCCCGGGCCACCAGCGCGCTTCGGACGAATGGAAAAGGTGGCCCGTGCGCTCCGCGCGCGGGCAATGTGCGTTGCCTGTGGGTTCCGTGGCATGAGCCTCCGGCTCGTGTCCTGGAATTCCTGCCTCAACGGGACCTGCTACAGGAAAGAAATTGATGTGTGCGGCCTCAGATGCGAAGCGTAGTTCGGCAGGCATGCGGTGCATCCGGCTTAAGCGAGGGTGGGCTACCGATTGAGCAGCGCGAGAATGGCGGACTTCGACACGAGCGTCATGTCTTGTTCCCGCTCAAGAAACGGGGACACGTCTTTTCGGGCTTCAGGCCAGTTCACGGCCTCAAGCCTTTCGGCCAGAACCGTGCGCCAGTTTTGCGGTGTCAAAGGTGATCCCGTCCATCCGGTCTGTCGGAGCGCATTGTTAAGTTGAAGCAGATTCGGGGCCGGCCAGGAATCGTCGGCCAGATACCAGGCCAGGTCATAGAGATCTCGGCCCTTTGTGTATTTCCGCGTGATGACTGCATGGAGCTTGCCCGCCAGCAGTGACGCCCTGTCGTGATGATGGAGGTTCAGCATCACAAAACGTCTTAATAATTTTGTTTCGGTGACGGCTCCGGCCGGGGGATTGGTATCGGTTTCGACCTTTACCATGAATACCTCCTCGCGATGGGGAGAGGCGCCGATCTCGAACAGGAGTCCGCGGAACTTCACATGCGCCGCGGCGACCGTTGCGCGGGTGCGGACCTTCACTTCCACATCATATGCCTGGGCCGAGAGCGCGCGCTGAACGGCAGTCATATGCCGCTCGAATTTCGCGTCGCGCGCCGGCTCGACAAGTGAGAAGTCGAGGTCTTCGGAGTAGCGCGGCAGCCTGTACAGAAAGCGGAGCGCGGTTCCGCCGACAAAGGCCCAGTCCGCGAAGGCGCCGTTGTCCTGCAGCGCCAGCAAGACCTGCGCCTGCAGAAATTCGCGCGCCATGTTTCGTCGTGCCTGAATATTGGTCTCATCGCCAAGAAATTGGATCAGCAGTGGTTTCACTTTGTCTCCTCCTGCCAGATTGCGAGCAGGCGCTTCACTGCCCGAATCACCTTGCCGGAAGCGCCGGCATCGGCTGCGGCCAGCAGAACTGTCTCGTTCGCAAAACTGGGATGCGGTGTTACGCGAAGCTCACGGAGCAGCGCATCTTTGTCGCTGTTCGGAGTGAGGTAGAGCAGGTCAATAAGGGCCTTTTCGGGAGATGCGATCAGCACCGGCATGTCCGGAGAGATGTCAATCTCGTGAAATCCGGTGAAAAGTCGCTTTGCGATATGCCTGTATTCGAATCGGCCAAGGGGAGCTTGGAGACGTTCCGGTCTGCCGGTAGTGATGCTTGTGGTTGTCGGAACATATTCCGGGATCATACCGTAATGCGACAGCGCTGATTGCAGGCTCACATAGGACGCGCGTTTAAGGATATTTGCCACGAGGAAGGGATGCGGCGATTGCCTGGCATACTTAGCTTCAATTGCGTATACGCCCCGCCTGAGTTGGAGCACCCGGCCGGACTTGCACCAACGATCAAGTTGCCGTCCCACACTCGCCGGTTTGGCTTGTCCCGAAAGGATTTGTCCAGTCCGGAACACGCCGTGCGATGGCACATGGCTGATTAGATCATTGAATCTCATGGCAACAATATGACATAAAAGTCTGGTAAACGCAATGGAAAAATCAGAATATGCGGATTTGCAGAAAAAACCGATGACAGACTTGCGTTTGCCGATTAAGCGTGATGATTCTGCCGCCATGGGCGCGAATCCAGTCCTCCATCAGCATCTGGGGCAGGCGGGCAGTTCTTCGTCGGGCTCTGCCTGCTCCGACGTGTTCATTATAGAGAGCGGCGTTGCGGGGGGGGGTGGAGATCGGTTACGGTTACGGAGCGGGGGAACGGGGAACGGCTACGGTCACGGAGTCCGGAATGGGAATCGGACGAAAAAGTGCCGAAATGATGTCAGGTTGTGAAGGATTCGTCCGCAACAGATTACCCTAAATAGCAACCTATTACCCTTGTGCTGACAACAATTCCTGTGGAACTATTTTGATTGTTGACGACTCGCTCCGCATGGGGCGGCTCGCGATGAATGCCGGACTGGCCGGCAAATGCTCTCAGCGAAAGGAAAAACAGGTAATGCTCCAGATCGGATGGTCAACGAAAGACATAACACCGGACAGGCCCGCCATGATCCAGGGTCAGCGCAACACCAGGATCGGGCGCAAGGCGCTCGATCCGCTCACGGTCACGGCCATGGCGATTGAGGGCGGAACTCCGCCGGACTGCGCGATTATGATATCGTGCGACCTGCCGTTCATTGAACAGTCGCTCTTGCAGGCTGTCCGCGAACAGGCGTGCGCCAGACTGCCAAGCATCAGTCCGGACCGGATCCTGATGAACGCGACGCATACCCATACCGCGATGGTTCTGCGCGACGGGGTCTATGACCACCCGGGCGGAGACGTGATGCTGCCGTCCGAGAGCCATGCCGTTGTCGCCGCCATCGCCGCGGAAGCCGCTGTCGAGGCATGGAACGCGCGTACGCCCATGACGGTCGGCCGCGCGTTCGGTCATGCCGTTGTCGGGCACAACCGGCTAACCGTATATGCCGACGGCCATTCGAAGATGTACGGCAAGACGAACGGTCCCGACTTCCGTTATATCGGCGGCTACGAGGACCACAGCCTCGACATGCTCTTCATGTGGAAGCCTGACGGCAAGCTCGCGGGCACGGCCATCTCGATTCCGTGCCCATCCCAGGTTACCGAGGGTATCTGTGAGTTCTCGGCCGATTTCTGGCACGAGATCCGCGTCGAGCTCCGGAGCCGGCTCGGGGCGGACCTGTTCGTCCTGCCCATCTGCGCCGCCGCGGGCGATCAGTCCCCGCACTTCCTGGTCTACGGCCGGGAGGAAGAAGAGATGCGCAAACGCCGCGGGCTGACGGAGCGTCAGAAAATCGGCGAACGCGTTGCCGACGCCGTGATGCGCGCACTCGCCTGCACGCATCCTGAGCCGGTCGAAGCCACCACGTTTGCGCATGTGAGCAAAAGCATTGACCTGCCGCCAAGAAAGATCACACGCGAGGACCGTGACTGGGCTCAGGGCATGTACGACCAATGGGTTGTGGAACACGGCGAGAACACGTCCTGGTCCGCACAGCGCCGGCTGGCGATCGTCGAGACTTTTGACGGTCTCCGTGAGCCCGAGCCGTATCCCATCGAGATCCACATCCTGCGCATCGGCGACGCCGTGCTGGCGACCAACCCGTTCGAGCTCTTCCTCGATTACGGGATTGAGATGAAGGCGCGCAGTCCGGCGCGCCAGACCATTCTTGCCCAGCTCACCGGATGGGGCTGGTACCTGCCCTCGGAACGTTCGATACAGGGAGGTGCGTACGGCGCCAACCCTGAAGTCTCAATGGTCGGCCCTGACGGCGGCCGGATACTGGTCGAGGAGACATTGGCAATGATCAATGACCTATGGGAAGGTGAAGCAAAATGAAAGCCGACGATAACAGGAAGAGCCGTCTGATGGCCGGCGCCGCGGAAGCCGACATATCGCCCGAACTCGGAATTCAGCTCGCCGGAGCGATAGGGCATCGGCGGCCGGCCGAGGAGATAAGAGAACCGATCTACACGCGCGCCCTTGTCCTGGACTGAAAGGCACTGCAATGATAACACCCCGCGAGAACCTGCTCCGCGTCTACCGCCACGAACAACCGGAATGGATACCGGCATTTGCCGGCTGTGACAACTATAACCAGCCCAGCCGCAAGGGCATGCCTGAACAGCTCGCCGGACAGCTTGGAAACGTGGGCTCCTGGTGCGACCCGGCCCATATCCATCTGAATCGCTGGCTTGGGCTCGACATCTTCTCGCCCGTTCGCTCTCCGCTCACTTCGCGCACACCGAACTGCGCGACCAGGAACGAGACCAAAGGCAATGAGCAGCATAACGCCGCAAGTTAAATAATCATCAGCCAACACGACGGATTGCCCGCGCGCGGAGCGCACGGGCCACCAACGCGCTGCTGGAGAATGAGAAAGGTGGCTCGTGTGCTTGCTACTCTGCGAAGTGGCCGCTACGAAGCACGAGCCGCGCGCGGGCAATCAAAAAC
>JAGYMT010000164.1 GCA_018400335.1 Kiritimatiellia bacterium
TTTGGAAATGGAAAGGAACGAAGATGAACAAGCGAAGAATGCGTCCGAGCAGGGTGCTGGCGAAGTTGCGGGCCGGCGGGGTGGTGTCGTGTTTCAAATCCAACCTTTCCTGCGCGCGCGCGGTTGAGATCGAGGCCATGGCGGGGTTTGACTGCATCTGGCTTTGCATGGAACATGTTCCCAATGATCTTTCGGTTATCGAGAAGGGCATCCTGGCTGCCAAGATCAATGATGTGGATGTCATGGTTCGCGTGTCGCGCGGCAGCTACAGCGACTACATCAGGCCGCTTGAACTGGATGCCGCCGGGATCATGGTTCCGCACATCATGAGTCTGGCGGACGCGCAGGCTGTGGCTCGCATGACGCGGTTTCATCCGCTTGGCCGTCGTCCGGTGGATGGCGGCAACGCTGACGGCGCGTATTGCGCCATTGATTTCAATGAATACCTTGAAGAGGCCAATGAACAGCGTTTTGTCGTGGCGCAGATCGAGGACCCCGAGCCGTTAGACGAACTCGACGCGATAGCTGCCGTGCCTGGAATTGATATGCTTTTCTTTGGTCCGGGCGATTTCAGTCATGGCATAGGCGCGCCGGGGCAATGGGATCATCCGAGGCTGCTGGAGGCGCGCAAGCGCGTGGCTGAAGCGGCCTTGCGGCATGGAAAGTTCGCGGGCACGGTTGGCGGCTGCGGGAATTTGGACGAATTGATCGGATTGGGTTACCGCTTTCTTTCGGTGGGCAGCGACGTGACGGGGCTGGGTCAGCATTGTAACAAGATAATGAGCGATTTCACGAAATGTCCTGCTACGGCGTCATCAAGCATCTATGGGGGATCCGGCAAATGAGCATTCTTGATGATTTCTCCTTGAAAGGAAAGACGGCGCTCGTGACGGGCGGCGCGGGATTGTATGGAAGGCAGATCGTGCGTGCTCTGGCCGAAGCAGGGGCGCGGACTTATGTCGGATCGCGGAACCTTGATGCCCTTGAGAAACTTGCTGGAGAACATCGCGCGGAAGGACATGATGTTCGCGCGATACGCATTGATCAGGGCGATGAGCCGTCCGTTCTGGCTGCCCGTGATTTAATCATCAAGGAGAGCGGAAAGCTGCATATTCTCGTCAACAACGCTGTGGCGCGGACCGTGAAGAAGGGATATTTCGACGATGCGTCCGCGATTGATGAGAGTCTGCGTATTAACGGCACCGGTCTTATCCTTGTGACAAGGGCTATCGGAGAGGTCATGGCCGACAAGGGTTCTATCATCAACATAGGGTCCATCATGGGGCTGGTCGGCCTTGAACCGCTGAATTACAGAGGTACTGACATGTCGGGATGGATGCCCGATTATTTTTTCAACAAGGGCGGCATGGCGAATCTGACACGATTCCTTGCGAGTTATTACGGCGCGCGCGGCATTCGCGCTAATTGCGTGCATCCGGGCGGTCTTCAAACTCCTGACCATCCGGAGGCTTTCGTCAGGAATTATAGTGAGCGTACGTGTCTCGGAAGATTGGCCAATGACAGGGATTTGATGGGCATTATCGCCTTTCTTGCTTCCGATGCCTCGCTTTATATAACCGGCGCCAATATTCCAGTTGACGGGGGCTATACCGCAAAATAAGAGGATCAAAGATGTTCGATTTATCGGGAAAGGCGGCGCTTGTAGCCGGCGGCGCGGGGTACCTGGGAAGGCCGGTTTGCCAAAGGCTTGTCGAGTGCGGCTGCGCGGTGGTTGTTGCCGATCTTGACGATACGCGGGTTGACCAGGCAGTGCAGGAAATAAGATCAAGCGCTCCGTCGTGCAGGATATCAGGTGTCATATTGAACGCCGGAGATGAGGCGTCGGTAAGGGATGCGACGGACCGCGTCGCGCGTGAATATGGCGGACTGGACATCATGGTGAACTGCACGTATCGGGCCATAGGCAAGCTGGTTGAGGAAATAAGCGGATCCGAATTCGATGATGCCAATCATGTGAATATCACCGGCGCTTTCTTCCTGTCCCGCGAAGCGGCAAGGGTGATGAGGAATCGCGGCAGTATCGTGCATTTCTCATCCATGTATGGCCAGGTGGCGCCCGACCCGCGAATGTATGAACCGCCCATGAAGCCCAACCCCATAGAATATGGCGCGGGCAAGGCCGCAATGCTCCAGATGGTAAAATACCTTGCCGTTTATTGGGCGCCGCGCGGCATTCGTGTGAATGCGGTCGCTCCGGGCCCGTTTCCCAATCCGTCGGTTCAGGCTGAGCATCCGGAATTCGTGAAACGACTGGCCGCAAGAGTTCCGTTGGGCCGGATCGGAGCGAGCGAAGAAATCGCCGGAGCCGTGATTTTTCTTGCATCCGACGAGTCGGATTACGTTACCGGTCAGACGATTGAGGTGAACGGCGGCTGGACCTGCTGGTGAAAAAATGCAATTAGCTACTTGGTGTGATTACAGTTTATCCCGGCTTATGCTGGGGACGGCTCAATTCGGCATGAAATACGGGATCGCGAACAGGCAAGGGCAGCTTTCGTATGAAGCTGTTCGGGACATTCTTGCCTGCGCTATCGACGGCGGGGTTAACTGTCTGGATACCGCCGCCATGTATGGCGATAGCGAGGAGTTTATTGGAAGAGCTTTGCGTGAGCTCGGCGCCGCCGAGAGCATGATCGTGGTCACCAAGCTGCCCCACCTTCCGCCCGACATTGAGACGCGAAGCGCCGTAAAGGCGTGGATGCGCGAATCAGTGTCCCGTTCTTTGAAACGCTTGCGATTGGACGCGTTGCCGCTGTGCCTTTTTCATAAGGAAGCCGATAGTCGTTATCTTGATTTGTTGCTGGATATTAAGAAGGAGGGGGCAATAAGGCGCCTGGGTGTCTCCTGTGATTTTCAACCGGCGCGCGCTATAGAGCTTGCTTCAGGCGGTGACGTTGACGCATTGCAGATTCCGGCGAACATCCTCGATTCCCGGCACCTTTCCTCCGGCATATTGAGCGAAAAACACGGGAGCGAGCTGGCCTTGTTCGTCAGGAGCGTGTATTTGCAGGGATTGCTTCTGATGCCGGAAGCTGACATACCCGTTCATCTGAAAGCCGTGCTGCCCGCAAGACGCCGATTCGAGCGTATCGCCGAAGAGGCAGGGTTTGGGCTCGCGGAATTGGCGGTTCGTTATATCCTGAGCCTGGAAGGCGTGACATGCGTAATTGCCGGAGTTGAGTCCGTTGAGCAATTACGGCATAATATAGAATTGTTTTCCAAGAAACCTCTTGACGAAGAATTGATGGCGGCAGTTTCAAGTTGCGTTCCCGTGTTGCCGGAAGAGATCTTAACCCCGTATCTTTGGAAAAAATGAGAAAGGTTGAAAACGACAAATCATCGCTGTGCGTTGTCAATGGCCGGGTGCTTACGCAGGACGGCATTCTTGTTTCGTCGGCCCTGAATATTGAGTCCGGTCGCATTTCCGGGATCGGCGCCGCGGATATCTCTGGAAATGTTCTGGACGCGGCGGGCGGTTACGTGGTTCCGGGTCTCATTGATATTCACACGCATGGGATAGGGATGGAGAGCGCTTTTAGTGACCTTGCCGCATTTGGCGCCAGTGAGGCCGCGGCCGGCGCGACGACCTTCTTTCCCACGCTTTTTGGTTCTCCGGACGAAATCGCGGAATGCCTGATGCGCCATCTTGCTGATACTGATCGCTTTCGATTGACTCCGAATGTCGGCGGTTTTCATCTTGAGTCGCCTTATCTGGCCAAGGCGGGCGGCGGGCTTTCAAAGGACCTTGCGCCGATAAGCAGGAGGTTGACCGACGAGCTGCTGAAGTCCGGCGGCGGGCACATCCGGATATGGGATATTTCGCCGGAACTGCCGGGAGCGGCGGAAGAGATCAGCTATCTTTCCGGAAAGGGAATCATCTGCGGCCTCGCGCACACTCGGGCCTCGATTGACGAGGCGCGTGCCGCCGCGGATGCCGGCGCGCGGCTCGTGACTCATCTCTTTGACACTTTCGAAATGCCGGAGAACACGGCCGCATCAACGGGCGTCTATCCGCCGGGACTGGTGGATTACCTCCTGATCGAGGATCGGCTGGTGTGCGAAATAATCCCGGATGGCACCCATGTGCATCCGATCCTGGTCGAAAAGGCTTTGAGATGCAAGCCGGATAACGGAATAGTGTTTATAACCGACGGCAATGCGGGCGCAGGCCTGCCGCCCGGCGAATATGATTTGCCGCAGGGGAGGGGGCGGGCGAAGATAGACGGACCGAACAACGGGGTGCGGCTGGTGGACAGGGGATTGGTGCTGGCCGGAAGCGCGCTGACTCCGATTGACTGTTTTCGGAACGCACTGAAAATATTCGGACTCGGCATGCCGGACGCGAGCCGGCTCTGCTCCCTCAATCCGGCAGTCCTGCTGGGTCTGAACAAAGGACTGATCAGTGAGGGGCGGGACGCTGATATTCTCGTGCTTGATGACAATATGAACATTCGTTACACGATAGCGGGAGGAAAGATTCTATATGAAATATAAGCAGGACTGGCCGGATGCCCGGAAACGACTTGAAGCACTGTGGCATGGCGAGCTGCTCGATCGGCCCTGTGTCGCCGTGACGGCGCCTCTTCCGTCTTTCTACAAGGAGGTCCAGCGCGCGGGAAAGATCGTGCACATTCACCTTCCCAAGGAGAACGTGGAGCCGCTCGTGCGGGAGCTCGATCCGCGAAGGCTGATGCTGCAGACCGATTGCGGAACGCCGGACGAAGGCACGCGACTCCTGGATTCCGCTAAGAAATGGGCCTGCCGTCTTCTTGTCATGTGCGCCTGCCTGGGCGCGGCGGACGCCGGAGCGCAGACGGAACTAATGCACCGCGAGCTTCCGGATAACCCGGTGATGGCGATTCCCGGGCCGGGCGCTGAGCTGCAGCTTGATGCCGGTATTCCCGTCTCCGCCGCGCCAACCGTTGTCTACAGCCATGGTGACCCGACCTCATCGGAGCAGTTGATGCTGGAAATGGTGAATCGCGCGCGCCTGGATCCGGCGGCGGAGGGAGTTCGCCTCGCAGCGGTCACGAACGCCGATATTCTGGGGGCCTACGATTATTACAGCGTGGACACTAACCAGTTAATAAGCGACTTCTCCGGCTATCCGGCCCGGCCTCCGCTTGCCTTCAACGCGGAACTCATCGCCGCGGCTCGCGGACATTCCACCGACATGGCGGAC
>JAGYMT010000165.1 GCA_018400335.1 Kiritimatiellia bacterium
CAGTGTTCAGGACGGAGAGTCTTCGGCATTTCCTGAACACTGAACACTGAACTCTGAACACATTGACTGCGAACATGTTATCAACGTCGAAATCAATTGTTTGACTCATTTACTCAAACAAACGAAAATTAAGGAGCTAAGGGAGGGAGTGATGAAAATAAAAATAGCCGGATTCGCTGCGTTTCTGATTTGCATGACGGCGCTAAACGCGCTCGCCGCCGAAGAGGTGGGAATCGTTGTTTCAATCGAGGGCGAGGCCGTGGCCGTCAACGCTAAGGGCGAGGAGCGAAAGCTCGCTCTCAAATCCCCCGTGTTTATGAACGACAAGATCGTCACGCGCGCCGGCGGCAAGTTCCAACTGATGTTTAATGACGACTCGATGTTGGCCGGCGGGGAAAACGCCGAGGTGACGATTGATGAGTACACCTACACTCCCGCCGATAAGAGCAAGAATACATGCGGCCTGGGCGTGCTGAAGGGCATGGTCCGTGTTATAACCGGCAAGATCACCGAGCTGAACCCGGAACGTTTCAAGGTGAAGACACGCATGGCCACCATCGGTATCAGGGGCTGCGAGCTGGGCTTCAGAGTCGGAGCGGATGGGGAGAATATCTACGTCGTAAGACTGCCCCAGGGCAGGACGATCATGGTGTCGAGGATGGCCGGCGTAGCGGGAGCCGCGGCTACACAGGTGATGGATATCAACCAGCAGGGCATGGTGGTGAATATCGCTCCGGGTAGGCCGATGAATAGGCGTCGAATGCGTCCGGGCGAGTTCAGGGCGATAATCACGGAGAGCACTCCCGCTCATTCCGGTTCACGGGATGGCGATGGTTCCGGCGGCGGGGATGATTCCGGATACGGCTCGTTCGGCACTGAGGGCGGAGAGTCCGGAGAAGGGTTCTCGCAGCAGGGTCTTCCCGGTGATGGCATGGGCACTCCGGGCATTGAAGGCGATTCTTCCGGGTTTTCCGATGGGATAGGGGACAGGATTGATATCGTTCTCGACGATCCCAAGCCGCCGGAGCCGCCGCCCGATCCCCCTGATCCGCCGGGTCCCACCCCCGGTCCGACGCCCGGTCCGACGCCAACACCCACTCCGACACCTGATCCCTCCGTCAAGACGGTTTCCGGCGGAGGCATTGGCGCGGAGTTCATCACGGATTCCGGTTATTACAGTCTGTCAAAGATATATGCTTACGGATTGACCGGTGAGCTGAAGGATAATGAATTCAACGGATCTGCTGCCGGCTATATCTTCGATCGCAATGGCGCCTATCTCGGTTCCAAGTCGAGCGCATTGAACAACCTGCCCGTTGTTCCGTACGGGAGTCCGACGGCCTACGAGGGCTATACCGAGGTCTCGCTCGGCTCAACGGAAGCGCTGCAATCCGGGGCGCAGGCTCTCGGGGAAGCGCTTGGAGCCGACGGTGAGGCCGCTGCGGCAGTGGCCGATCCGGCCGTGATGGCGTATGATAACCTCGGTCAGTTCTTCCGCTATATCAATCCCGATGATATGTCCTGCGGACTTGTTTTCGGCGGCTACGCATCAACTTTTTTCGGCGCTTCTCTTCCCGCCGATTCTGTTCTGAAGTATGATGTCAAGTACCTGCTTTACAACAAGGACTATTTCTTCGGCGAGTCGCCGGCCGGCGCTGCTTCTTCCAGATTATGGGTGAACACCAGGACCGGCGCATACATGACTGATGAGCTCGATAGCGCCACCGGCCGCCGGGGGTGGGGGAAGATTGACGATCTGGCCTTCTTCGGTCAGGATGTGCAGGGCGTCGGATATATTCTGTTTGACGGTATAACACATGAAGGTGAGGACGCGCAATTCGGGGTTGCCGCCGGGTTCCGCGACGCATCATATCTCGGCACACCTGACTCCGGCATGTTGAATTACTATGGCTACGGGGCCGGGATGCTGATGAAGACCTTGCAGTATTCCACGGAGATCGGCGTGAAGCTGTTCAGGTCGGCCAACGAGTCCAGCGACAGCCCGTCGGCAAACGAGGGGCAGTTTGCCGTAGTCGTTGACCGCGGCGCATATCAGAAGAATGTGAACGTGCAGGCGCGTGTTTATGAGAACCCGGAATCACCCGTGGCAACCGATCCGGCGTTGAGCAGTCCCAAGGATAGCTGCTACGTTAAGGATAACCTGTTCGCCGCGTCGTTCGGCCTGGCGAGCGGCGACGTCATGCTCTACGCGGTCGGCGGCGGCGATGACTGGACGTGGGGACGCTGGAACAGGGAAAAGCTCTCGCCCGACCCCGACTCGGTCGAGACTTTCGACCTCGGCTACTTCTACGGCGTGTTCGCGGTGGGCAAGACGCTGGGCGAATCGGCTTACCAGGCGCTTGCTTCGGGCCCCGTCAGCTACAGCCTCAGCACGCCTGCCGGCACGCCCGGCACTGCGGCCGCGTTCTACTCCTACGGCTATAACGGAGGATACATGGCGGGGCCGAGCTCGCTCACGGTCTCCATTCCCGGCAACGGTAACGTCGGAACCTGGTCCGGGTCTTTCTCCCTGAATAATGTGCAGGGCTCAAGACAGGATTCCCTGAACTTCAACATGAGCGGCGACATCAGTTCTGCCGGCCACCTTAACGGTTCCGCGAGCTCTTACCAGCTGATGATTGACGGCACTGCCTATGACGCGGCTTCGCTTGCGCGGGAGGGCTCCACGGGAAGTCTCGTTGGTGACGGGTCAGGCTCGACGCCGGTTAGCGGCGCGATAGGTCAGTTCAGTTTCGATCATGACGCGGCCGGCGCTCCGAGGGTGAACGGCGTGTATGGCACAGACCTTCAGCAGGCGCAATGAGAAACCGGGCGCTATTTCTCGTCGGTCTGTCTCTGACCGTATTATGCCTTGGCCTCTATCTGATCGAGCCGGCGTTCGTCAGGGCGGTATCCCTGAAGACCTACGATTTCCTGATCAGGCAGGTGAGCGAGCCCGCGGCGCCGGGACGCGTCGCTATTGTTGATATTGACGAGGCCAGCCTGGCCCGGTACGGCCAGTGGCCATGGCCGCGATACCGTGTGGCGGAGCTGACGGACAAACTTTTCGAGGCTGGCGCGTCCGTCGTGGCGCTGGATATCATTTTTTCCGAACAGGACAGGACGTCTCCATACGTTCTGAAAGAAGAGCTTAAGTCTCATTTCGGCGTGGATATGGAGATAACCGGACTGTCGGATTCCCTTTCGGATTTCGATCGCATTCTGGCCGGGAGTCTCTCCGGACGCAACACCATCCTCGGATGCTTTATGCATCCGGCGACGAATCTTGTCGGGGATATTGACGCGGAAGTTGATCCACATTACCGCGGATTCTTCTACAAAAAAGGACGCGGTGACGTGTATGATATTATTCCGAGTGCGGACGGTATTACCATCTCAATACCCGAACTGAATTCCGCCGCCGGCAACAATGCATTCATCAACACCCTTCCGGACGATGATAACGTGATCAGGAGCACGCCCCTGGTGTGGTCTCTGGGCGAGTCGCGCATCTACCCGTCACTTGCCCTCGAGGCGGTGCGCATGGCCGCGGGAGTCAGCCAGGTGGGCATAGAACACGATGAGAACGGGATCGCGCTGATCCGCCTGCGTGAAATAGTCATCCCCACCGATGGAGCGGGCCGCCTGATGATTAACTTCAGGCGCACATCGAAGGCCGGCGGATACTCCCGTTCACTTCCGTGGTATTCAGCGGAGAAGGTGATGAGCGGGGAGGTGGGGAGCGACAGTCTGGGCGGACGGATCGTTTTCGTGGGAACTTCGGCAGCCGGGCTCAGGGATCTGCGCGCGACGCCGCTGGCCGCCGAGTTCCCGGGCGTTGAAGTTCACGCGACCGTGGTTGATAACATTCTGTCCGGCGAGATGCTGATCCATCCGCGCTGGATGCGGACGGTGGATATGGCCGTTATCCTGTTCGCCGGGATGCTGCTCACTATCCTCGTCACCAAGGGCCGTTCATGGCTCTCATTTCTTAACACGATTCTTCTCATCCTGCTCGCGGTATGGGGCAGCCTGCTTCTCCTGCGGAACCGGAGCATCGTCTTTGTCCCCACCTGGCCGATTATTTCAATGCTGCTGGTCTACATGGTTCTCACCATGGCGCGATTCTGGCAGGAAGAGCGGCAGAAAAGACAGGTTCGATCAATGTTCGGCACCATGGTTTCGCAGGAGGTGCTTAAGTACCTCGAGGATCACCCCGAACGTCTCTCCCTCTCGGGACAGAAGACCGATGCCACGATGTTCTTCTCCGACGTGGCCGGCTTCACTTCGATATCCGAGAACCTGCCGCCGGAAAAACTTTCGGAACTGCTCAACCGCTACCTCAGCCCGATGACTTCCGTCATTATGAACAGGCGCGGTTATGTTGATAAGTACGAGGGCGATGCCATCATGGCGGAGTGGGGCGTTCCTTTTCCGCTGGCCGATCACGCGGTCCAGGCCTGCCTCGCCGCGCTTGAACAGCAGGAGACGCTTGACGTGCTCCGACCCATCCTCGAAAGGCAGTTCGGATACGCCATTCATGTCCGCATGGGCATCAACTCGGGCCGCGTCACGGCCGGCAACATGGGTTCGGAGCGCAGGCAGCAGTTCACCGTCATGGGCGATGCCGTGAACCAGGCCGCGCGCCTGGAACCGGTTAACAAGGATTATGGAACCAGGATCATCATCGGCCAAGCCACCTATACGATTGCGAAGGATTCCATCGAAACGCGGATGCTTGACAAGATAGTCGTCGCCGGGAAGACCCAGCCTGTGTACATTTACGAATTGCTGGGCCGCAAGGGCGCGGTCTCGTCCGACGCCGCTGAATTCGCGGCCGCCTACGAGGAAGCGCTGCGCCTGCACTGGGAGCGCCGCTGGGATGATGCCGAGAAGATGCTGGAGAAGGCAGCGAGGTTCGAGCAGGGCGATGGCGCCGTGTTGAGGGTGAGGAAGAGGATCGCCTTTTATCGTAAAAATCCGCCGCCCGCGGAATGGGTCGGCGAGTACGTCCGCGCATCGAAGGATTGATGGGGCGAGAATTCTCTTTCTGGCTTCCCCTGCCGCCTTGTGCGGCAGGAATGGTAGATTGGGCAAAGGCGCGCCTTTGCACCCCAATCTCGGTCTCCTGCCGCGCGAGGCGGCAGGAGACCGTCCATAATGTGAATTGCTGATTGATGGGTTTAAGAGATTGCTTTTTTT
>JAGYMT010000166.1 GCA_018400335.1 Kiritimatiellia bacterium
GCACAAAGTAGGGTCCCTTCCCTCGACCGGGGTTATGTTGTCCCTCAGTCTCAAACGGTACTATGAACCCCTCTGACTTCCATCACGGGCGACAGCGATTTCGTGCGGCCAAAATTAGAATTGCTCCCTGCCGCCTGCCGTCGTTGCCACTTTCCACGGGCAACTTTTCCCGCGTGTGTCTTCCTTTGGCCGGCATGGAGTGCTACACGTTATAGTCGTTGACCGCGTCCGCCGTCACCTCGTGGGTCTTCGCCGCGTCCTTCTCGTGTCCGGTGTCTGGGTGGCCCTGTATTCCCGCGGTAAAGGCACAGGCGGAAACCGCGTCCACGTCCAGTGCGTGGCCTCCGGCGATTCCCTACAAAGGTCGCGGAGATATATCACGCGGTTCTTGTTATGAATTGCGTCGCGGATTGCCGCGTTGTGCTGGCGTCCTGTTCTGGCCCTCTATCGCCTCGGAAGGTATGTCATGCCCTTGCCGGAATAGATAGAGCTTATTCGAAAAGGGTAAGGTGGTGGCGACGCCTCCGGCGGCGCCGTCTTCAATGAACACTTCGACATGCAACATGATGACAACCTTGATGTTTTCCACCGGATCTTGCGGCAGTTGCGTGTGCCGCGGCTCGCCCGGAGGTCTTCGCCCTACCTTAAAAACCTTGATTTCTTGACGTTTTCTCTTCTCAAAACCTTTTCGAATAGGGTCTAGATAAGGTTGAAAATAGTGAGGCGCTAGAGAGCGCTCTCGATATCCTTCAGCCCCGCGCCCAGCAGCGCCTTGGCAATTGCGTTCAGCTCCTGCTTTTCGCCCTGGAAGTGGAATGTCCTGTGCACGTGGCGCGCCGTTGCGCGGCGGCGCAGCGCCGCAGCCGGTGAGGAAGTCTCCAGCTCGTAGAATGGGCCGAGCGGTGCCTTGCCGGGGGCGGGCGGTCCGTCGTTGTAGCTGTTGATCGCATCCCCGCAGTACGGGTCATCCTGGAATTCCCACATGGAGTTAACGTAGTCGGACGACCCGCCGGGCAGGTCGAATTTCACGATGGTCAGCACTCCGTCCGCGCTTTCGTAACTGCCGGCCACATCCTTAGCCCTGCTTGGGGAAATGCCTATTTTGCTTCTATAAAGGCCGTCACCCTTGAAAAAGACGGCGCCGCGCGAGATCTTGAGTCTGTCCCCCGGCACTTTTCCGAAATAGGCATCGTTCACGACCGGGCCCAGCTTCGACACCGGCCCTTTCTTAAACGGAACCACTATCGTTGTCGAGGGCGACGGCTTGAACATGCCGAGTATCCAAATGGAGAGCAGACCGCTCGCTTTATTCCAGGCTGCCGGACCCTCGTTGGTTATGCGGTTGTCGGTGGTGAATCCAACTGTCTTCACGCCTCGGCCGATGGCGATATCCAGCGATTTTCGTATCGCTGCCCGGCTCAGGACGCGGATTTCGCGCTCCGCGAGGATGTCGAAGCGGGTCCCGCTCGTGTTCACGAGCGACATCTTCTTCTTGAACTTGGCGGAGGATTTTGTTTTTCCGGCGGGGTCCCATCCGCCCCAGTCCATGGGTTCCGGAGTCTGCCAGTGTGCGAGGTCGAACGGATCGCCCTGCTTGAAGAAGATGCTGAACTGGCCGCCCTCCGGTCCGAGCCAGAAGCGGTCCTCGCCCCCGAACGGGTTGATGTGTTTCTGTTTCTTTCCGCCGGCAATCAGTTTCCTATTGATCCAGCCGAAGCTCAATCCTGCGTTTCCCGCGGCCGCGCTGGTCATCACTCTGGCCTGCAATCCGGGTGCCACGGCCACGGCGGCCGGCGAATCCGGAGCGGTGAGCACCAGCACCTTAATATGCTTTTCAAGAAACTCGATGTCATCGCCGAAGCAATCGCGGTCGTGGCGCGTCTTTTCGTCAACAATTGTCTTCTTCATATTCCAGCGCTCCTTTCTTAAGCATTCATATCACTCTGAAACCTGTCTGCAACCGCCCGGGCCTGTTCAAGAATGACGGCTGCATTCCCGGGCTTTAAGGCATCGCCGTTCTGAAGCCAGCTTGGCTCCATTATGATGTTGCCCCGGTACTCCATGCGCGAGAGGGTTTCAGCGAAGGCGTGCCAGTCAATCACACCCGAATAGGGCAGCAGGTGATTCTCCCGTTTGCCGTAGCTGTCGTTCAGGTGGATCTCGCCGATCCGCGCGCCGGCGCGCTCCGCGGCGGCGCATATATCCTCAGTCAGGCAGAGGTGGTTCGTGTCGAGGCAGATCTTCAGCCGCTCCGAGCCGACGGCGTCAACGGCTCTGATCAGGTTGTCCATGCTCGATGAAAGGCGTCCCGGGATCATTGTCTCGAGCAGGAGAGTCACTCCGGAATCTTCGCAAAGCCGTGCGATCGTCTTCAACCTCCGTGCGAAGCCAGCCGCCCGCGCCTCCTGTTTTCCGGGATCAGATAAGATGGAAGGCCCGGTGCATGGATGGAAGACGACGCCGGAAATTCCGCGTCCTGCGAGGTTCTTCACTATCTCTGCGCAGAAGCCGATGACGCGTTCATCGTCGGCTTCCGTACCCGCTGTGAGGGCGACGTCCGAGGGCGCGTGCGCGGTAAGCGCTATGCCGATCCGCTCTGCCTCAGCGCCCAGCGCGGCGAGCATGCTGGTGTTCCTGTGGTCAAGTCCGGTCGCCGTGTGATTAAGGTTCAGTTCCAGCAGGTCGAACCCGGCGTCCTTCACAACGGATAACTGTTCCCGGGTGAACAAGCCGTCTTCGTTAACGCATGATGAAGAGCGGATTCCGATTATAGGGGGGGGCGTCATTTCCGTTTCTCGACAAGCGTGAACTTTTGCTCGACGGGCCCGGGCGCGCTCCATCCGGCGCCCTTTTCCCAATCCTCCATGTCCCAGCGCCACGCTGCCGCCGTTATCCTTTTCTCGGTTATGCGAACGACGTAAAAGCTCCTGCCGCATTCGAGATCAATGGGATTATTTCTCATGTTCGGAATGCTAACCGGCTTCTGTCGGATGTCAACTGCATTTGAAGTAAGATATCCCGGCTTGCGCTGACGAAGGGCGTAGGTTAGAATTCCACGCGCCGGTCGGATTCCCATTGGCCGGCGGGCGGAATGAATAGCTCCTTAGCTGAGCATTATTTGATAAATGAGTCAAAGAATTGATTTCGACGTTTATAACATATTCCTGGCCAATGTGTTCAGTGTTCAGTGTTCAGCGTTCAGGAAATGCCATTGTGCTTTCCGTCCTGAACACTGAACCACTGAACACTTTTAACGAAGTTGGCTAGGAGTAAGAACAACCACGGCGGGCATAAAATGAGCAGCGAAGCCGGAGAGTTCAGAAGAGAGCTTGGACTAATCCACGTGTTCAGCATCGCCTCTGGCGCGATGATCAGTTCCGGCCTGTTCATACTGCCCGGCATCGCCTATGCGCAGGTCGGGCCTGCGGTCATCCTGTGCTATTTCCTCGCCGGCCTGCTTTCCATACCCGGCATGCTGAGTCTGGCCGAGATGGCGACGGCCATGCCAAAGGCCGGCGCCGACTGTTTTGTCGTCATACGGAGCATGGGTCCGGGTGTCGGCACCGTGGCGGGCCTCCTGAGCTGGTTCTCATTGTCCATGAAGAGCGCGTTCGCGCTTGTCGGCATATCAATCTTCTCCGTCTTCCTGGTGGATCTCGACTCCCGCCTCGTTGCCGCTTTCTTCTGCATTCTCTTTGTCACTATCAATATCCTTGGCATCAAGGAGGCGGGCAGGGCGCAGCTCCTGCTGGCCGCCGGCCTTTTTGGGCTCATGGGCTTCTACATCATCGCGGGGCTGCCCTTGGTAGATGTCCAGCGTCTGGATCCTTTTGTTCCGCGCGGCATCGTGTCGGTTTTCAGCGTCACCGGTTTTGTGTTCGTCTCTTATGGCGGCCTGCTCAAGATAGCGAGCGTCGCCGGGGAGGTCCGGAATCCGAGCCGGAACATACCGATGGGAATGATTGTGTCGCTGCTGGTCGTGAGCGTCTTCTACGCGCTAATGGTGCTCGTGACGGTGGGTGTGCTTGACTCCGAATCGCTCTCCGGTTCCCTGACGCCGATATCGGACGGTGCTGCCGCTTTCATGGGCAAAGGCGGCTTCGTTGCTCTCAGCATTGCCGCGATCCTGTCCTTCCTCACCACGGCCAATGCCGGGATAATGACCGCCGCTCGTTCACTTGTTCCGCTTGGCGACGAGGATTTGTTCCCCCCCGTTTTCAGCCGCATCAGCCCGCGCTTCGGCACGCCGCACAACGCGCTGCTTCTTACGGGCGCGTTCGTTCTTGGCGCGGTCTTTCTTAGGCTGGAGGTGCTGGTCGAGGCGGCATCCATAGTCCTCATAATGACCTATTTCCTTGCGTGCATAGCTGTGATAATCCTGCGCGAGAGCGGGGTGCAGAACTACCAGCCGCGCTTCCGCGCTCCCCTCTATCCATGGCTGCAGATTGCGGGTTTACTGGGAATGGGTTTTGCTCTTTTCGGCATGGGCTGGGAGGGGCATGTCATTGCGGCGCTGATAGGCCTTGCGGGGTTCTGTGCCTACTGGTTCTACGGACGGAAAAGCACGCGCCGTGATTCAGCGCTTCTTCATCTGGTCGAGCGAATCACCGCGCGGGAGCTTGTGACCGGAACGCTGGAGGCGGAGCTAAAGCAGATAATCAGGGAGCGGGACGGCATAGTAGAGGATCGTTTCGATCACATTGTGGAGGATTGCGTTGTTCTGGATATCCAGGGGTCTGTTGATCTCGATAGTTTCCTGCGGCTTGTCGCAGAACGGCTCGCCGCGCGGGTCAATGTTCCTGCGCCCGACCTCGTGAGCGCCCTGCGTGCCCGCGAGGCGGAGAGCAGCACCACGCTGACGCCAGACCTGGCGGTCCCCCACGTAATCATCGAGGGAGAGAGGAAGTTTGAAATCCTTCTCGCGCGTTCGCGGGACGGTGTCGCATTTTCCGATTCCGCGCCGGTTGTTCACGGCATCTTCGTGTTGGTCGGCACCCAGGATGAGAGGAATTTCCATCTCCGCGCGCTCGCGGCCCTTGCGCAGGTCGTGGGAAATCAGGAGTTCATGCCGAAATGGATGAAGGCGCGCGGCGAGCAGGCGCTCCGCGATCTCGTCCTGCTCGGCCGGCATGCCGGCAAGTGACGAGCAGCAATTGTAATTATGACCGCCCGGAACAATGACGGCGTGCTCGGAG
>JAGYMT010000167.1 GCA_018400335.1 Kiritimatiellia bacterium
GCGGCGAGGGAACTCATCTGGAGGCTGCCGCGATTTCGGAGGCGCGGACGCTGATCGAGAAAGCAGCCAGGACCCTTGAAGGCGAGGCGCGCTGGTGGGCGGACGCTTTCGTACGGCAGTGCCAGGAAATTTTGGATGATCTTGCCGTTATCGGAATGCCCGCCGGGGAGCCCCTTGAATGTCCGACGCTGGAAGAGCTTGCCGCGGACGGCAACACGCCCGAGACGCGCGACCGGGCGGTGGCCAGGATCAAGGAGATCGAACGCCTCGCCGAACGTTGCAGGGAGCTGGAGTATGCCATGGACTTCAGCGTTGTCTATGACAAGTCCAGGCGCCTCCTTAACATCGGGTTCGATGTCGCCGCCCGGCGGATGGATCCCGGCGTCTACGACCTCCTCGCTTCGGAGGCGCGGCTCGCCAGCTTCCTCATGGTTGCGCGGGAGCAGGCGCCCGCGGACCACTGGTTTGCGCTCGGCAGGCTTTTGACCGGACGTGACGGGCCCACAACCCTGATTTCCTGGAGCGGCTCCATGTTTGAATATCTCATGCCCGCGCTGATCATGCCCCACCATCATGGCACGCTTTTGGACCAGGCAATTCGCGGGGTTATAGCACGACAGATTAAATATGGCCGGAGGCGCGGCGTTCCATGGGGCATTTCCGAGTCCTGCTACAATGCGAGGGATGCGCGTCATATCTACCAGTATCGGGCCTTCGGGGTTCCCGGGCTTGGGCTGCAGCGCGGACTGGCGGATGACCTTGTGGTGGCCCCGTATGCCACCATGCTGGCGCTGCCTTTCACTCCCGTGGAAGCATGCGAGAACATCGAGAGACTGGCCGGGAAGGAGGAGGCGCTTGGCGCTTATGGGTTGTATGAAGCAGTGGACTTCACGCCATCGCGCATTCCCCGGGGGAAACAACGCGCGGTGATTAAAGCTTTCATGACGCATCATCAGTGCATGGGCTTCATCGCTATTTCGAACCTTCTGCACGGGAAACCGATGGTCCGGCGGTTCATGGCCGATCCGGCCGTTCGCGCCACCGAGCTGCTCCTTCATGAGCGGGTTCCCCAGACAGCGCCCATGCTGCAACCGCACGCACATGAAGCTCGTCTCGCTTCCCGGCCGGTGGAAATCGAGCCGGGCGCCCTTATGCGCGTGTTCAATGAACCCGATCTGACAACACCGGAAGTGCATTTGCTATCCAACGGGAACTATCATGTGATGGTCACGCACGCGGGCGGAGGCTACAGCCGGTGGCGCGACGTGTTCGTAACCCGCTGGCGCGAAGATACAACCCTTGATGAATGGGGGTCGTTTATCTACCTGCGCGACGTTAATAGCGGCATGCAGTGGTCCGCGGCATTTCATCCCAGCCGCCGGAAAGGCGATCATTATGAAGCCATTTTCACGCAGGGCCGGGCTGAATATCGCAGGCGTGATCACAGCCTGGAGTCACACACGGAGATATGCGTATCTCCGGAAGATGACGTGGAAATCAGGCGACTGACGCTCAACAACCTCTCCGAAAAGGAGCGCCGGATCGAGGTCACAAGCTATGCGGAGGTCGTGCTCGCGCCATGGAACGCGGATCTCGCGCATCCGGTATTCTCCAGACTTTTCGTTGAAACGGAAATCCTTCGCGACCGCCGGGCCATTCTATGTTCGCGACGGAGGCGGGCGCCGACGGACGCCGCGCCCTGGATGTTTCATCTGGCAGTCGTTCCCGGCTCGAACAGGGAGCCCTCGTTCGAGACAGATCGTTCCAGCTTCATCGGTCGCGGCCGCACGCCGGAAAGTCCTGCCGCGATGGAGGCGCCGCCGGGCGTGTCGTCAGCGTTGGGAAACAGCGAGGGCGCCGTCCTGGACCCCATCGCGGCGATCCGGCATTCGGTGGATGTTTCCGCGGACCGTCCCGCGGTGGTTCACCTGGTGACCGGGGTGGCGGAAACGCGGGAGGCCGCTCTGGCGTTGGTGGATAAATACCGCGATCATCACTTCGTGGATCGGGCGTTCGAAATGGCATGGTCTCACAGCCAGATCATCCTGCGGCAGCTCAATGCCACCGAGGCCGAAACCCAGATTTACGGCCGGCTGGCAGGGTCCATGCTCTATGCTCACGCAAGACATCGCTCCGCTCCCAGTGTGATCGCCGGGAACCGGATGGGCCCGCATGGCTTGTGGCATTTCGGAATCTCGGGTGATCTCCCGATTATGTTGCTGCAGATACATGATTTGCAGCGCATGGATCGCGTACACGAGGCGCTGCGGGCTCATGCATATTGGCGAATGAAGGGGCTTCCCAGCGACCTGGTGATCATCAACGAGGACTTCTCCGGATATCGTGCCACTCTTAATGATCGCATAATGGAGGCAATAGCATCGGGATCTGATGCCGGCATGATAGACAAGCCCGGCGGAGTTTTCGTGCGCCGCACGGAGAATATGTCCGAGGAGGACCGCGTTCTGCTTCAAGCCGCCGCTCGCGTGGTGCTTTTGGACAGCGCCGAAACCATGCAGGAACAGGTTGATCGCCGCGTTGCGCCGAGGCGTCTTCCGCCGCTGCTCCGTCCCATGCGCTCCGAGCCTCGTTCGGAGCCTGCACAACCTCTGCAGCGTCGTGAACTGGTTTTTATGAACGGCCTTGGCGGTTTCACTCCGGACGGGCGGGAATACGTGATCATGATCGAGCCCGGCAGGGCGACTCCGGCGCCGTGGGTCAATGTTATTGCCGCCCCGAACATTGGGACGGTCGTCAGTGAGAGCGGCGGAATGTACACATGGGCCGTCAATGCACATGAATTCCGGATCACCCCTTGGCATAATGATCCGGTAACGGATGTGAGCGGAGAGGCTTTCTACCTGCGGGATGAGGAAACAGGGCGGTTCTGGTCCCTGGCGGCGCTGCCGGCGCCCGGTCGGAACGGGTACGTTTGCAGGCACGGTTTCGGATACAGCGTTTTTGAGCATTATGAATCAGGAATCTCTTCGGAAGCCTGGGTCTACGTTGCTATTGACGCCCCTGTGAAGTTTGTCGTTGTAAAGGTCCGCAATGATTCCCAGCGCCCGCGCCGCCTGTCATTGACTGCTTTCTACGAACTGGTGATGGGCGAATGGCGCCGACCTAACGCGATGCACATAATCACGGAAATTGATCCGGGCACCCGGTCTGTTTTCGCGCGCAATCACTATAGCCGCGAGTTTGCGGAGCAAGTCGTGTTTGCGGGCTGCAGTGAGTCCTCTGCTTCCGTCACCGGAAGCCGGGCCGAGTTTCTCGGCAGCAACCGGTCCTACGCAGCGCCGGCCGCACTGCTTCGCGAAAATCTTTCGAACATCACGGGGGCCTGTTTCGATCCCGGGATCGGCCTGCAGGCGTCAATTGATCTGGCTCCGGGGCAGGCGAGGGAGGTTGTTTTCACGCTTGGCGCGGCGTCCGGCCCTAACGAAGCCCGCGCCTGTCTCCGGCGATTTGCGGGTCCAGCCGGGGCTCGTGACGCGCTGGACGCAGTGTGGGCTCACTGGAATCGCACTCTCGGCGCACTTCATGTCGAAACGCCCGACCCTGGCCTGAATGTTCTCGTGAACGGGTGGCTCCCTTATCAGGCCCTTTCCTGCCGCACATGGGGCCGCAGCGGTTTCTACCAGTCCGGCGGGGCTTTCGGATTCCGTGATCAGCTTCAGGACACAATGGCGCTCGTGCATGCCGAGCCGGCTATGCTGCGCGAACAGCTTCTCCGATGCGCCGCCCACCAGTTCGTGGAGGGCGACGTCCAGCATTGGTGGCATCCTCCCGGCGGAGCCGGAGTTCGCACGCATTTCTCGGACGACTACCTCTGGCTGCCGCTGGCTGTCGCCCGGTACGTGATGACAACCGGCGACACGGGCGTCCTCGACGAGATGGTTCCGTTCCTCGCGGGACGCCCGGTTGATCCCGGCGAAGAGGCTTATTATGAAATGCAGATGCACACTTCGGAGCCGGACAGTCTGTATGAACACTGCGTGAGAGCCCTTCGTCACGGCCTGCGCTTCGGAGCGCACGGTCTGCCGCTCATGGGCTGCGGCGATTGGAACGACGGCATGAACATGGTTGGCCGCGACGGAAAGGGCGAGAGTGTGTGGCTGGCCTGGTTCCTGTGCCACACTCTCAAGCGCTTCGCCGAGGTGGCGGGGCTGAGGGGCGATAATTCTTTCGCGAACTTTTGCCGGGAGGAGGCGGAAGGCCTGCGCGCACGCACGGAAGATGGAGCGTGGGATGGAGCCTGGTACCGTCGCGCTTATTTCGATGACGGAACACCTCTCGGTTCCGCTGAAAACGACGAGTGCAGGATTGATTCCCTTTCGCAAAGCTGGGCCGTGTTGAGCGAAGCGGCGGAGCCCGGGCGCGCGCGCCGCGCCATGCAGAGCGTGGTTGAGCACCTTGTGCGGCGCGAAGACCGCATGGTGCTGCTGTTCTCGCCGCCGTTCGATCAAACCGATATGGAGCCCGGCTATATCAAGGGATATCCGCCCGGTATGCGCGAAAACGGGGGACAGTACACGCATGGAGCTGTCTGGTCGGCAATGGCTCTCGCCATGCTCGGCGAACACGAGCGCGCCTGGGAACTGTTCACGATGCTCAACCCCATTCTTCACGGCGACTCGGCCGCCGGGATAGAGCGCTACAAGGTGGAACCCTATGTCATGGCCGCCGATGTCTACAGCGCCTCGCGGCATATCGGGCGCGGCGGATGGACGTGGTATACCGGTGCGGCGGGGTGGATGTACCGTTTTGCCGTTGAGACCCTTTTAGGTTTCGAAAGACAAGGAGATCATCTGCGGATCAAGCCGAGGCTGCCCGCACGGGGTTGGCCTGTATACCGGATCCACTACCGCTATCGGGAAACATTCTACCATATCGAGGTGCGCCCGGATCAACAGGCGGGGCCGGTGAACAGCGCGCGAATCCGTGTTGACGGGGTTGAGCAGGCAAGTGATTACATATCCCTGCTCGATGACCGCCACGATCATTTCGCCGAGGTCTTTTGCGGAGCGGCAACGTTGCCTGCACGTGCTGATTCATGACATTGAAATGACTTTTTGGCGCGCTTGCGACAACAAAGTCAATTTCCTTGTTGGTATCAGTATAACTAGACCCCGTTCGAAAAGCCTTTCGAACGGAGGGTTCAAGGTTCAT
>JAGYMT010000168.1 GCA_018400335.1 Kiritimatiellia bacterium
TCTGCCGGCAGTTCCAGCGTATGCACGGTCGCAAAAACTTCCCAACGGATGGAGTCAACCGGTCCGTCAGTTCCGGGATAGACGAGGAACGGATCGCCGTAGGGCCATTCGGGCCAGGCACAGGCATCGCCGACCGTGTAGGGATCGATTATTTCCCGCGACTGGCTGCGGTACCAATAGTTGTATCCCCAATGGCAAAAACATTGGAACCGATGGCGGTAGAACAGCCAACCGCTCAACCGGATCTTGGGCAGCGGCGTGTCCATCAGCCGATTCAGATACCGGCCCCGGGGATTACAGCAAAAATAGCATCCGCAGGTGATGTCCTCGCGTCGAAAATCCATCGCCGTGCGTATCGACGCGATCGGCAGGTCGGTAATGCCCTGCCGTCCGTATTCAATATCGCTCAACGCATCCATCACCTTCATCCACGGCGCGAGCTCGGCCAGCAGGGCCCGTGCCCGGCGATAATTCTCAAGGTGCTCATCTCCGTGCGGCTCGTCGGAGACGTGAAAGAAACTGCGATCCATCAATCCTTCCCGTTCGAGGAAGCGCTGGAGCTCCAACAGGTACGCGGCGAGGAACGCGCGGTATAGGGGGGCCGTAGCGGGCGTATCCGCCGGCCAGAGCAACTGTTCGTCCCGGCCCTGGTCCCGGTAAATACGGATGGCGTAACGCGCACCCCATTGCGTGAAGAGGTGTGTCCACTCAAAATACCGGATCCCGCATCGACGCGCCAGGTCAACATAGCGTTTAACGTCCCGCCAATCGAACCGGTAGGCATCCTTTCCCCGCCGGAATACGCGCAAAAGCTGCGAGGGGCGCTTCACCCCGTCGGTCGGCGGCGTAAAGACGGGAACGTAGGCCGTATCCTGCCCGTGTTCCACTATATTCCTGAGATAGGCTTCCAGGATTTTCCAGAAACGCTCGTTGAAGCCCGGGCAGTCATAGGCATCGAGGAGCGCATCCACATAGAACCACTGCACAACGGGGAAATCCTGGCGGGGACGTATATGAACCGGATAGAGGGCGACAGGGATGCGTTGTACCCGTCTTTTGCCCTGTTCAGGCGAAATCACCACCTTCACAGTGCAGGCGCCGGGTGCGGCCCCGCGGCGGGGCGTTACCGTAAACCAGAATGAATGGGTCTCATGCGGAGGCAGCAGCATCGATGTCTCGTCGAGGAGCGGATCCGGAACCCAGCCCGGTATTCGACCGATCCCGTCGAGGTCAGCGGGATCACGCGGGACATCGGTCGTATGATGGGCTACGGGTACGTAGCCCGCCCGTCGAATACGGACGTCCAGGGCGGGCTCGCACTCCACCGCAAGGGAAACTTCGATCGGGGTCGTCCCTTCCTGACGTAAGGCGACCTGGAAACTGCCGCGTTCATTGACGGCGAGCCGTAAACCAAAACCGTCCGGGCAGGACGGTTGGGTCATGGGAAAGACCCGTTGCAGAGAAGAAACAGGCCAAACTTTCCATGTGCTCATATTAATCTCCCACAGTAAAATGAAAATCCTTGAATGCCTCGGGCTGAAGCCCTATCCCGCGTTCCACAAGCTTCGGATTGGCAGCAAAAAGGTCTGGGAAATCCAGATCGCGTTTGTGGATCAGGCGATCCGGCAGGAACACCTGGTGCCCTTCCGCATCCACGGCCTCGATCCCGGCCGCGCCCTCAAACATCGGATCGGCGATGAACGATCCGCTGTCGCCATACCGCTCCTGTACATCGGCCAGGCTCAGGCGTTCCCCGGAGGAGAGAAACATCTTACGCTCCTGGTCCGGGACCCGAAGAAAATAGCAATTGTCTGACTCCCTCATGAACTGGATATTCGGTATCTCCAGCAGGCATGACTTCACTTTGTTCGCGGGACTGTCGATGATGACGTTCCTTTCCGTGTAGAAATCATGCTCCCCCGGCCAGCCGACGAACATGTACTGCTGGATCAGATTCCGGAAGAAGACGTTGTTTTCCAGCCGCGCGTTGTGGCATGTCCTCAGCCGCACGCCCTGCGAGGAGGCGGCAATAACGCTGTTGCGGATCAGCAGTCGCGGACTGTGCGTTGCGCCGACCATCGGCGCCGCGTAGCCGTGCCCGCGCCCGTCCGAGAAACACCGTGTAACCCTCGCATCGGGCGCAATATACAGGTTAACAGCTCCCGCCGTAACGGAATGGTAGCGATCGGACCTGCGGCGCGCCCCGAATCCGAAGCCCGTGAAGTAGAAGCCGTCGAGGTGAATATGCGCCTTGCCGGTGACCATGAACGCGTGCGGCAGCGAGCGCTCCCGTCCGTCGAACACCACCTTTTCACCGGGCACCGAACGGAACGTCAGCGGCCGCCCTTCCGTGCCGGTGCTGCGCACCTGCACGATTTCCGTATAGGTTCCGCCGGCGATCCAGACCGTATCGCCGGCGCGCGCACGGGCGGCCGCGGCATTAACCGTTCGCAGGGCCTGCTCGCGGCTCCGGCCGTCCGCCGCATCATCCCCGTCCGGCGCCACGTACCAGGACACCGGCTCGCGCGGCATTGCGGCCGTGCGGAAGGCGACCGTCAGTTCTTCCGTCTCTTCATCCGTACCCGCCGGTCGAACCGGGGTTTCGTACGAAAGTCGGAACTCGTATTCGGTATCCGGCTCGAGTCCCGTGAGGCTGTAGGTCGAGAATCCGTAGGCGCCGAACGGCCAGCGTTCGCGCCGCCGCGCATCCGGGCCGTCCGCCACCGTGCTCCAGGTCAGCGTGACGTCCACCCGCTCCGACGTGCGCCATTCGATGTCCGCCGTCTTATCCGTCACCGCGTGAACGACGGGCGGTGTAACACGGAGAACGGATTCGGCGGGTGGTCGATAAGGGCCCGCGTCCCTGCCGAACGGGCCGGCAGTCACATATTTTTTCCCGCCAATCCGCGAGTACCGTTCATGCACCGGTCGCAGATCGGAAGCCGCTATATTGCGCCCGCCCACCCGCCAGGCGCTGCGCGCGTGCGCAGGATAGACGTTGTAGTCCGAGTAGGCCACCTTCGCCAGTTCATCCACGACTACCACGGGCTGAGCCGTGCCTTCGAAGACGTTCCCGGAAAGGTGGATATCCGAACACTCCTGGAAGGAAGGTCCACCGGCCGGAAAGAGGCCGTGTTCGATCCTCACGCCCGTCGTCCCGCTCAGGGTCAACGGCGCATCGTCTTCCGAAAACGTGCAATGCCGGAACACCACATCGCGGCCGCCGGCGATCGTGACCGGACCCGAAAAACGGATCCGCTCGAACTCTACCGAGCCCGGTCCACGCACATGCACCGCGCCGGTCAGTTCCACCGGTTCAAGACCCCGACCGCGGATGAGGACCGGATCACCTTCAGTTGTTTCGATCTCCGCACCGCCGCGATGCGCCCCCGGCGCGAGGTAGAGCGTATCGCCCGGCCGGAGCCGGCGCGCCGCATGCCCCGGTGTCCGCCAGGCCCCTTCCATGCTCAACCCGTCCGCGGCATCGTCTCCGTCCGTACGCACGAAGAATATATTCGCTTCATATGGGTAAGGGCCTCGATCCGAGCCGTCGGGTGCCGCGCCAATGAAGCGCGATCCGTCCTGCAGCCGGTAGTCCCGGTTCGCCGGATCAGCGAACTCGCGACCCAAATCGATCTCCTTCTCATGTGCCAAACGGATATTATCCCGCGGCGTCTCGATGCCGCGATGGTAGGCATTTCCGCGCGCCACGAGGCTGTTGGTCAGGTCGTGCACATGCGCATCGCGCAGCGCGACCACGCGATCCGCGAGGCCCGCCCCGCCGATGCGGTGCAGGAGTCCCCCCTTGAGCTGGATGCTCGAATCCCAGGCCAGGGACCGTTTGAGCGTTCCGGGACCGATCGCGCCGTAGAGCCGGATACCGCGTCCGGCGCGATACGCCTCGCAATCGCGGATTACGTCGTGATTCACGCTGTAGGCCGCGATATTCGCGCCTTCCGAGATGAAGCGCGATGCATTGGCCCAGGCCCGTCCATGCTCGATCACGTTCCCCCTGCCGGGCTCGCGCCCGTGGGCGGTGTAGCCCGTGAACAGTGCGATGCCTCCGCCGTTGAAAAAAGCCGTGCAGTTGCGGATGACGCAGTCGAGCCCCCGGCCGATAATAATGCCCCAGGCGCCCCGGTAGCCCGGGTAGGTGGCCATGATCTCCGCGTTATTGAACCCCGTCGCCGCCAGCCCGTCGATCGTCACGCGTTGCGGCCGTTCCAGGTAAAGGCCGTGCGTGCCGAGGACCGACACCGTGTAGGCCCGGAAATCGGGCGGGGCGAGATGCGTGGTCGAGATATAGAGCCGCCCCGCGTCAGAGTCGTGATAGAATCCTCCGCGAAGGAATTCCAGGTCGGCGATATTCACGGCCCGGGTGAGCATACTGAGCGTATCGCGCTCGTTCACGATCTGCACGTCCCGGTCGAAATCCGTCGCGTACACGAACGGCCGTCCCTCGACCGGTTCGAGCGGCGGGATCGGCACATCGCCGCGCAAGAGCACCGTGCCGGGAATCACGGCGCGGATGAGGGTCTCACGGTCCGGCCCACCCAGGTTCTCACGGTCAACGCTCTCGAAATACTCGCCGGGCAGGATCGTGAGCGTATCCCCCTCCTCCAGTGCATCGACTCCGCGCTGGATGGTGCGAAAGGCCTGATCGACCAGACGACCGTTTCGTGCATCGTCACCGTCGGTGCTTACGAAATATTCATTGCCGGCCGCGGCAACGCTGACAGTAAAAAGCGCTGTATAAAGCACTCCTCTACCAATAAGCTTCAACCGCCAGGTCAGGGACTTACATTGCATTTTTTCGTTTTCTCCTGAAAAATCATTGTTGTATCAACGACGGAATGTATGGTCACGGTGGCACTTAATGATTAATCATCATCGCACTGTCACAAGGCACGGCCACGGCAGTGAAACACATTGTCTGCACCGCGCCTGTCCCAGAAAGTGGGATTACGGTACAGGTAAATATTCAGTGAACCACGTTACCGCCGGGCTTGTCCCGGTGGAGCGGTATTTATGCACTACAAATGGAGCCGCCCCACCCCGGCCTCGCCCGCCGCGTTTCTGCCCAGGGGGGGTAAAGTTATATTTGTAAGCTTTTATGCAAGATAAATATTTTAACTTTTAATGGCTTATCCCGC
>JAGYMT010000169.1 GCA_018400335.1 Kiritimatiellia bacterium
TAGCTTCTATTAAGGCCGCTGCTGATTTCGAGCGAGTGTGACCTGGGAATCGAGAACCGATATCAGCATCCTGAAAATGTCGGCGCCGACCGTCTGGCCAACGCCTGCGCCGCGTCCTTCCTGCGCGGGACACCGGCCGTAGTCGTTGATTTCGGAACGGCCACTACTTTTGACGTGATTTCCGCGGAAAATAAATATATTGGCGGCGTAATCGCCCCGGGCCTGCCGTTGATGACCGATTACTTTGCGGAACGCACGGCGCTGTTACCGCGCCTGCCGTGGACAGGGCGAGGGATGAGCTTTCATCCGGTGTCGCGCGCCAGACGAGGTCGCGCCGTGGGGAGCAACACGGTTGAGGCCATGCAGATCGGAGCGGAAACAGGCTATATCGGAATGGTCCGTGAGATACTCGCGCATTTGCGCCGCGAGGTGAAAGGCGGGGAGATCAAGCTCTGCGCGACGGGCGGCTACGCCAGGTGGCTGCTTGCTGGATCGGATCTCGACATACCGGTTGACCCGGATCTGACACTGCGCGGCCTGGTCCGCATTTACGGGCTAAATCGTTCCTGATCATTATGGAGAGAATCATGCAAAGCAATGCCTACGCAATTATACTGGCGGGCGGTAAGGGCGAGAGATTCTGGCCCATGAGCACCGCGGCTCGCCCGAAGCAGCTCCTTTCAATTGTGGGAGGAGAACCGCTTGTGGCTACAGCGGTAAGGCGGTTAAATGCTTTGATTCCCGCCGATCGTGTTTTTGTGATCACTCGCAATGAAATCGTCGGCGCCGTGCGGGCGGCCGTTCCCGGTCTGCCCGCGGAAAACGTCATAGGAGAACCCATCGGCAGGGATACCGCGGCCGCCATCACGCTTGGCGCCGCTTTGGTCAAGGCGCGGGATCCCGACGCCTCCTTCTGCGTCCTCACTGCCGATCACGTCATCGGTGACGCCGGGCTGTTCAACCGCACTCTCGGCGAAAGCTTCGCCGTTGCCGCCTCCGGGTTCCTCGTTACGATCGGAATGAAACCCTCCTGCGCGAGCACGGGCTTCGGATATATCGAGGCAGGCTCTTCGCTTGCGCAGCCGGGCGAAACGGAATTCTTCAAGGTTAAGCGGTTCGTAGAAAAACCTGACTCGAAGACCGCCGAGCGCTACGTGAAATCAGGCTCCTTCTACTGGAACTCCGGCATGTTCATATGGTCCGTCAAGACCTACGAGGCTGCGCTGGCGGCTCACTGTCCCGCGTTGCTGGACATGATGAAAGAGATCGAGCCGGCGGCGCTCGGGCCGGGCATGGCCGGGGCGATGGCATCCGTCTACGCCGGGCTCGAGAAGATCTCGATAGACTATGCGCTCATGGAAAAGGCCGACAACATCGTGATGGCGAAGGGCGTCTTCGAGTGGGACGACGTCGGCTCATGGACCGCGCTTGAAAACCATATCGAGAAAGACTCCGCCGGCAACGCGGTGCTGGGCCAGGTCGAGTCCGTTGATTCTTCAGGCAACGTCGTTGTCGCCGACCAGGGACTGGTTGCGCTCTGCGGCGTGAAGGACATGGTCGTCGTGCGGACGGGCAACGCAACCCTCGTTTGCCCCAAGGACCGGGCGCAGGACGTCAAGCGCATCGTCGAACTCATCAAGACGGATGAGCGGTACAGGGAGCTGTTGTGAAGCGGATCATAGCATTGGATCACGGCGAGCGGAGGATAGGCGTGGCGGTCAGCGACGAGGCCGGCATCATCGCCATGCCCCTTTGCGTGATCGAAGTGAAGAACGTCCGCCAGGTCATGACCGAGCTACAGCGGATCTGCGCCGAGAAGGACGCGGGCGTGATCGTCGTCGGCATGCCGCTCAACATGAACGGATCGGCAGGACCGCGGGCGGAGAAGACGGACGGGTTCGTGAAAACTCTTCAGGAAAACCTGCACATCCCGGTTGAAACATGGGACGAACGACTCAGCTCCAAGGCCGCCGAGCGGATGCTCATTGATTGCGACGTCAGCCGCGGCAGGCGGAAGCAGGTGATTGACAAGCTTGCGGCGCAGGTGATCCTCCAGAGTTACCTGGATTCAAATGAGTGAAAAACGCTCGGGTGAGTCTTTGGCGCATTGCCTTTTTCGAGCGATCGGGCAAGTCCCGATGTTCAGTGAGTGTGAATTGGCTTGCCTTGCCGGCCGCGGCACGGTAGTCTATTTTTTAATCGCTGGCAAACCGGCGGCAAATTTACAGAAACGCAGTACAAAAAGGAGATGGACATGTCCGAGATTATTGATGTCGTTGCAAGGGAAATTCTTGATTCGCGCGGCAACCCCACCGTCGAGGTGGAAATGATGCTGGCATCCGGCGCAATTGGCCGGGCCGCCGTGCCGTCGGGCGCATCAACCGGCGACAACGAGGCGCTTGAGCTCAGGGACGGCGACAAGAAACGCTATGGCGGCAAAGGCGTGTGCAAGGCCGTATCGAACGTGAACAAAATCATCTCCGGCGCAATCATCGGCTTCGATGCGATCGACCAGGTGGCGCTCGACGAGGAGCTGATCAAGCTTGACGGCACTCCGACCAAGAAGAAGCTGGGTGCGAATGCAATTCTCGGCGTATCGCTTGCGGCCGCGAAGGCAGCCGCCGCGCACCTCGGCATACCGCTCTTCCGCCACATCGGCGGCGTCAACGCAAAGGTGCTGCCCGTGCCCATGATGAACATCATGAACGGCGGCGCGCATTCCGATGCCCCGATTGACCTCCAGGAATTCATGATCATGCCCAAGGGCGCCGCTTCGTTTCGCGAGGCGCTGCGCATGGGCGCGGAGGTTTTCCACGCTCTGAAGTCCATTCTGAAGGACAGGAAGCTCAGCACGGCCGTCGGCGATGAAGGCGGATTCGCGCCAAACCTCGACAGCAACGCGGACGCACTGGAAGCCATCGTAAAGGCTATCGCCAAGGCCGGCTACAAGCCCGGCAAGGACATCTTCATCGCGCTCGATCCGGCCGCCAGCGAGTTCTACAACACAACGGCCCGCCGCTACATCTTCAAGAAAAGCGACAAGTCGAAGCGCACATCCGCACAGATGGTGGACTTCTACGAGGGGCTCGTGAAGAAATACCCCATCATCAGCATCGAGGACGGGCTCGCGGAGCATGACTGGACCGGGTGGAAGCTGTTCACCGAAAGGCTCGGCGACAAGATTCAGCTGGTTGGAGACGATCTCTTCGTGACGAACACGAAGTTCCTCAAGAAGGGCATAGATATGGGCGTGGCCAATTCGATTCTGATTAAGCTGAACCAGATCGGCACGCTCACCGAAACGCTCGATGCGATCCGCATGGCGAACAACGCAGGCTACACCGCCGTCGTGAGCCACCGCTCAGGCGAGACCGAAGACACCACAATCGCGGACCTCACGGTGGCCGTGAACGCGGGACAGATCAAGACAGGCTCGCTGTGCAGGACCGACCGCGTGTGCAAGTACAACCAGCTTCTGCGCATCGAGGAAATGCTTGGATCGAACGCCGTTTTCGGCGGCGTGATATGACCCGCAAAAGCGGGGCGTGCGGCCACTCATGAATGTCTGGCTTGTAACATACCGTGTTTCATGTCTGGTTCTGGCGGCAGCGGTTGTTGCGGGAATCGTGGAGATCTTTCTCCCCAAGATCCGCGAGAACGAGGCTAAGCAGAAGCGCGCGGCGATGATCGAGGCGGAAAACCGCCAGAAGGAAGATAGCACTCGAAAGCTGCGAGACCAGCAGGAGCGGTTCGACACCGATCCGGCTTACGTTGAGCGCGTCGCCCGCGACACGCTGGGCAAGGTCAAACCGGACGAAGTTATCTTTCGTTTCACAGACCCGGAGACAAACGCCCCCGCTGCTCCGTGATAATCAGCTCCTGATCGTGGGCTTTGTCTGCACGTTCAACACCTTGCTGTTGGACGGAACGGAGTGCGTGAGCCACACGTTTCCGCCGATGGTCGAGCCGGCGCCTATTGTGATATCGCCCAGAATGGTAGCCCCCGCGTAGATGGTGACTTTGTCGCAGACGTTCGGATGCCGCTTGACGCCCTTGATCGGATTTCCGTCCTTGTCCTTCGGAAAACTCAGAGCGCCGAGCGTGACACCCTGGTATATCTTCACGTTGTCGCCGATCACAGAAGTCTCGCCTATCACCACACCGGTCCCGTGATCAATGAAGAAGCGCTGTCCGATCTTCGCGCCGGGATGTATATCTATGCCCGTGCGCGAATGCGCCAACTCAGACATAGTTCGCGGAATGAGCGGAACATTATTCTCGTAGAGAAGATGCGCTATACGGTGGGTGGAGATGGCCGGGATCGCCGGGTAACTCATAACAACTTCCATTGTTGATTTTGCCGCGGGATCTCCTTCAAAAGCCGCCTGTATATCGTCCTGCAGCATTTGCTGAAGCGCCGGAAGAGACTCCACGAGGCGCCGCACGACATCATCAGCCTTGTCGCTGTAGTCGGAGCAGTCCTCGCACTTATCAAGCTCACATTGATATTCGAAAGCTGTTTCAACATGGGATCGCAAATCACGAATGGCGGATTCGAGTTGCGAGGCAATGTCAGAGTTGTGCGAACCTTTTTGAACAGGTCCGTATCCGTGACAGCCCGGAAAGAGAACCGCTATTAAGGAGTCCAGAACATTATGAACCTCTTTTCGCCAAGGCAGGTTATATTCCCCATGGCACGATTTTCTTCGCAATACGCAGCGGTTGCAGGTTTCCAGCTTCGCCGCCACGGCAGCCGTATTTTGCCTGATCCAGTCTTCTTTCATTCATCACCTCCGTTATTGCGTCATCACTTGACGCAATTGAAATATAGCAGTCCCCTCAACTCTCGCAACGGAAATCTGGAGCTCGTTCAAATTTAACGCATAAAGGCAACACTTTATTTGCTCAAGAAATGTGTTACCTTGAAATGAACAATGTTGCAATCTGCCCATTAGCTCCTTATTCGCGAAATGTTTGACTAAACGACTTCAACAATTTTAAGCAACATAATGTTAAGACGTTCATTGCCAACGTGTTCAGTGTTCAGGGGTTCAGTGTTCAGGAGTTTTTCCGGACTGAACACTGAACATCTGAACCACTGAACTCTTTCAACGAAGCTGGCTAGCTCCTTATTCGCGAAATGTTTGACTAA
>JAGYMT010000017.1 GCA_018400335.1 Kiritimatiellia bacterium
TGGCTCGCCAATGCACGGGCATCGTGCTCAAATCCCACTGGATGTCCGATCCAACGGGCATGCGCCCGCCATAGTTCAGACGAATGGCATTGTCTCCGGCATAATGGAAGAGCGGCATCTCGCGATCCCGGAGCGGGATTTCCATCCATAGCCTGGCGATGCGGCGCGGGTGGATGCCGGGCCGAAGGGTGATCGAAATTGAAACTACCCCATCTTCCTCGACCACCGACCGCGCATAAAGTTCGATGGCATCGCCGATCACTTCCCCGGAAAATTCGGCATGGGTGTCCGTTGCGGAGATCAGCTTCACGGACTGTCGCGACCACGCTCCCTCCAAACCGTTGTCGAGCAGATAGCGGATGGTCATCGGCGCAGCGAGAAGCTCGCGTCCGAGCGACTCAACGCGATCACAGAGGCCAAAGCTATTCATCCGGTATTTGCGCCCGACAATCGTCACGTTCGAACCCGTTGCGGCAACGGGTTCGAACGGGGAATAGACACTGTCTTGCTTTCCAATTATATTTTCCTCGAATGGAAAGTATTTCCGGCGGAATAGTTGGGTGGCGGGGATCGTTCTCCCTCGAAACAAATACTCGACTCGATACTCGCCGGCGGTTAGCTCCGGCAATTTGAACGCAGCTTGACCCCGGCCCTGTCCATCAAGCGGAAGAGAAGCGGCGAAAACGGCGGCTTCCGGCGGATCACCGATTCGGATCACCCGCACAGTCACCCGTTCTTCCGCGTCAGGAATGGAAACCCTCGCACTAGAGGAGGAGGCGGTCCGGCCCGTCGAGTCGCTAACACATTCGGCAACGCTTGTGTTATCGTGCCACAGCCAGTCGGACGAGAGGGGCATGGGGTCCCCCTCTGGAGGCGCCGCCAGAACAATCGTTTGGCCGAATTCCAGGGAGAAGGGAGGATTCGCCACGGTTTCCAGCCGCATGTGGTGGCTTCCCGCCGCGAGATTCGCCAGTCCGCCCCGCCAATTGAAGGTTTGGGCGTTCGCGTTATGGACGACCTCCCTGCCGTTGATGGCCAGCCGCGCCTGGGCATGCGGGCGCAGATAGAAGGTGTAGACGCCGTCCCGCGGGACCTCCAGAAAACCAGTGTAAACAACACACGACTGTCCCCCGGATGGCGGTTTGATAATGGCGCCCGGCTCAGCATAGTCCACCGCATATCTGAAACGTATTTCACCATCCGCGGCACACCGGCCCACCGCCGGGACTTCGGCCACGCCCCGGGAGAGCGGTTCCAGATCGGAGAATTTAGGTTGCGTTTTCCATTGTCCCGCGAAATAGGCGAAGGTCAATCCCGGCAAGGCGTCCCCGGGGCGGGAAACGGCGGCAGCGGGCTCGTCCAGGCATAAACGCACCCGCGGACTGGAAGCGTCGAACGCGACAGCGAGTTCGTTTGACGACGGGTAATAGGCGAACGGCAGGGCGCCCGCCAGACTCGTCGTCACGGATCCCAAGCGGTACCTGCGTTGCAGATATCTTGTGATCGCTCCACTCTCATCGTCCGCGAGGCGCCGGTTGAAGATCAACAGTTCGGCCAACTCGCCGTTGAAGCACCCCCTGCGAACGTATCCTTCAAGCCCTCCCACGAACAAACCCTTCGAAGCGCCTGGCTCCATACCGGTATCGGATGCGGCCAGGAGAATGCCGTTCGCGAAAAGACTGGCGCCCTTTCCGTCGATTTCCGCTTGAAGGATGACGAATCCGGCTTGATGCAAAGACCCGACATCCCTATCAATGACGATGCCGCCGGGCAGGATAAGGGAAGGCGACTGTTTGGCATGCCTGGCCACGGACAGCAGGCCTTTCAGCGCCACAAGAGTCGGCAGATAGGCCCCGCCATGATCGCGCGCCACGGCAATGATCGTGGCGCCCTCCGCGCCAAGCAAGGAAAACTCGGAGCACGCGAGAGGTGTTCCCCAATACCTGAATCCGCCCTCGGGAGCCGGTTCCTCGCGCCCCCGGAACCGGATCGCCGGCAAGCCGTTGATCGCCTGTTGAACGAGTACGGGCCGCCATTCCTCACGGTTTTGAGAGAGAACCGAGGCGCCGGGCGACCGGTCGGTCCATGTTGCGACGCGTCCATCGGCATCCAGCTTCACTCCGGCATCCGCCCTCAGCCAAAGCGCGAGCCCCGGAAGCTCCGAGGGGCAGGCGCCGATCTGCCACGCCTGCCCGCGCGCGGCGGCCAAAATGCTCGCGCACACGAGCAATGCCGCCAAGCCAATGCTCCTGCTTATACCAACATAACGCATCCACATCTCCATCAGACAAACCCAAACGCTATTTTGGTATGCATGTAGTCAGTCTTCGCTCATGTTGTTCGCTTCGGATTCATCTTCTCTGTTCCTGCCGCGTACACCCGCCTGCTGAAATACCGCCTTGACCCACGTCGAATCAGCGGCATCCGGTTTCTTGTCGTTAAATCGGTTTTCGCCCCATGTGTGCATGTTTTCATGGCTGACGTTAAAACGAACGGGGTTTCCACTCGTGCTATAAACGATGTTGTGCTCAAAGTGATACGGCCTGCTGCTTTGGTCGATAAAAAAACCATTGCCGCGTGGGCCTTGTGCGTATTGGCACCACTCGATATCATGGATAAGATTTCCGCGAAACAAGGTGTTTGGCTGATGCGAAAGAGTATAGATACCACCCCCATCCGCAAGTTCCTTCATCACATGATGAACATGATTGAACTCAATCGTGTTGCCGCGTGCCGGTGTATCGTTCAGGGACCATCCCCACCCGACTGATATACCGGTATAAGGCAGATCGTGGACGTGATTATGAGCAACGAGGGAGTCGGCGGAGTATTTTATGAGAATCCCTACCGCGCCGTAATATACGGTTCCGATATCATGTATGTGATTGTCGACAATGCGTATGTCGCGCGGCGTCAGCTTCTCCGCAAGAGCACGTTTATCCGGTAACAGCGGAGTGACGTCGAAATCCACGGCGATCCCGTTCGCGCCGAGGTCGAAAAGCCGGTTTTTCTCAAAACGGAAGCGATGTACGCCTTTTCCCAAAGAAACGCCGCCTCCGCCGGCATGTTTGAATGCGCAATCTCGGATAGTGCAATTTTCGGCAAATTCAAAGGCAAACATGCTGTCTACAGTTTTCGCGCCATTGAATGTCCAGTAATCGGCAGCCTGCCTGGCAGCGACACCTTGCGGTGGCAGGGGAAATTCCGTGTGCGCAAAGGATATGTTTTGGAAATGCAGGTTCCGCACTGGTTGTTCTTCCGTCCCTCTTACGGCAAGCAGGGCGCCCGTGAGCATCGGGACGACAATGGACTCATTCCTTACGTCTTCTCCGGCCTTCGGATGGTAATACAACATGCCGGTTGCACGATCAAGGTACCACTCGCCGGGGCGGTCAAGAAACGCGAGAGCATTCTCAAAGAAGGCAAACCGACCGGGCCTTACGTCATTGAAACTTATCTTGTCCTTTTTTTGAAAATCACGATGATGAGGCCCGCGCAAAACAACCCAGCCGGAAGCGGCATCCACGCTCTCAAGTTTTTTCCGGAGAAGCGACCACTCACGTCGAACAACGACTTCAACATCGTCAATTCCGAACCAGTCGGATATGGAGTTTGCGTCGAACTGTAACGCAAACCGTGCAGGATGGCTGCTTTCCTCTTGCCATGTGATGTCTACATCGCGCACCTTCAATTCCGTTTCGTCGCTATTAGGCATACGAGCCCTCGTGGCCCTGCGTCCGCTTACAAATAGCTGCCGGAAAAAGCAGTCTCCGCGTTTGACTCCCGGAATCAGAGCCTTCCAGATGCCGTCTTGCGCCTGCTTCCACACGATGGTCCCGCCGGATGCCTCCGTCTTTTCTTCTCCACCTGTGGTCAATTCAAGCCGAGTCCCGTGGCTGATGTTCCGGCCACCGCTTATGGTCACGCTCTCCTCCGGGTACGCGGCATAAGTCACGGAATGGTGCTCAGTGCCAACATCGTCCGGGCCAAAGTCCAACGGAGCTTCAAGTTCGTAAGTCCCTTCGCGAAGATAAACCGTGACATCGTTGGTAAGCCCCGCACTAACGTGACGCCTAACGGCTGTCTGCGCGCGTTTAATGCTTCGAAATGGTTTTTCCTGAGAGCCGGCATGGCTATCGTTTCCGGACGGCGCCACAAAGAACTCATGCGCCGGCAGCGAAGCGGCCGATGTTAAAGAAACCAGGAATATCACGATGATAAAGATTGCCATTCGATCCGGTAACTGCATGGTCAAATCCTTTAGAGGTCTGTTGCGGGAAAGGTTCGACAAGCTCATATTTAGCCTGAATTATGAAGGTTCCAGGCTGAAACCCGCACACTGAACACCATGTTCCTTTCCGCCTCCTTACTCGATCACCAGCAGTCGCACGCCGACCGGGGGCATGTGGAACGTCCCGGGCTTTGCCTCGCCCTTGGCAGTCGCAAATTCCTCGCCAGTCTCGCCATCATAGATGCGGCGCGGGCTGTTGCCGCCGAGTATTGCAGACTCCAACCTGTACGCCACTTCCTTCTCTTCCCGCACCCGGTTGACCACCACCGCCACGGCCTTGCCGCGTCCGCGATAGAGCGATACATACACATCGGGCGTGTCAATCCGCAGCAGGTGGCTGTTTCGCCAGTAGGGCACGAACTCCGCGCCGTCGAAGAAACCGACGGCCCCGTCGATCGCCTTGAGCGCAGCGCCTGCACCATGACGGGATCCGATGTCGTGCAGAAGCGCCATGCCCCAAATGGAGCGCGCAGACTCCACCTGCGCCTCTTTGGCGCCGACCGGGCGGATGTCCAACTGATGAACGATCCCGCGCTTGATGCGTACCATGGCCCGGAACTGCGCCATGGATTCATAAAACTCCATCACCGTGGGCCGCGCGCTGAAATCGTTTTCGATGTGCCACGACACCTGGTTAAACGACCAATCCACATGCATGTTGTTGATCCACCACGGGCGGCGACCCAGCTCCCAACCCAGGGTGTTCAGCCGCTTCATCATCCTGCGCCGCGAAAACACATTCCACCGGCTGTAAAACTCCTTCGTGTCCGGATCGTAATCCAAAATCGGCATGTTGGACAAGTTGTCCCACCACGTTCCGTTCACCGGCACGTCGCGCAGCAGGAGATAGTGATGCCAGACAAAGCAGTCCTCGAAGGAACGGTTGAAGTTAACCCCTTGGACGGACAGGTCTCTATCCGACACCCAGCGCTTGCTGCCCTGAATGTTCCACCCGTTTTTGTAGCTCGAGTCGGGATTCGCCACCCAGTTGTTACGCCCCAGCCATTCGCCGCCGTACGTGTCGAACTCGGGGAGACGTAATCCCGTCAGATAGGTTGAACCGTACAGCACCAGCATCTGGCGCTTCTCCCCGACGGCCGGATAATGTACGTTCCGAAACGCGGAATTAAAGGGAATTGCCTCGTTATCCCAATCCTTCGGCCCCTTGACCCGCGGATCGGTCAGCACGGCCCGCAATGCGTCACGGTCGGCCTGCTCCAGATCGAAACCGTCCACACTGCGCCCCCAGTGCCGATACCCCCATGTGTTGTGCGAGTAGCTCAGGCGGCCCCAGGCCCATTGACGTTCGTTCTCTATTTCCTTAACCGGGTCGGCGAGGAACGCGAACGTGAAACGTCGGGCGCGCTCAATCCTGGTGGGCGCGGCCAGCAGGTTGACGCACAGGACCACGCCATTGCTGTTCCGGTGCAGCTCGACCGCCGCAACTTCCTCGGACATCGTCCAGCCGCGGTTCTCTTCCGCGAAAAACCACAGACCCTTGTCGCCGGTTCCCAGAAAGACGACGGGCACGAAACTGCCCCAGCCCTGCATGGGCGGCAATTCGGCGCTGCTCCACACTAGACCTTCACCCGCCGGGACCTCACCGAAATAGTTGCCTCGGCGTCCGTCACTATTCCGTTGAACATACATGGTGTCCGCATCGGCCCATACCGGTATCTCGAGCGTCAGCCGGTCGAACTCGACAGGCTTATCGCCCGGCTTCAGCTCAATCTCAACCTCGTACCAGCCGTCGTACTCGAGACGGGACGTGATCGTCAGTCCCGCCCCGCCCAGGACGCCGGCCGCGCGCACGTCCACGCGGCCCGCATTGACATCTCCCAATCCGCCGCGGGCATCGGCGAGCGCTACGGATTTTTCACCCTGCTTCGCGATCAGCCGCATGGGTGCGCGCAGAATCTCTTCCGGCCCCGCGCCGCCGCCGGCTCGAATGCGGCTGAGCAGTCCGTCCGCCCCCACAGTATAACGCCGCGACCAGACATGGAGATGGGGCCAGGAAACCGTGATCGGAGAAAAGGGCGGAATCACCTGGTCGGAAACACCCAGCGCGCCGCCCTCCCACTCGTAGCGACGGCGGACGAACCCGATCTCGCGTTCGCCGACGGTCCTCTTGCCATCGGCGCCGATGAGCCGCAGGCGCGCGACGTACTCGCCCTCGGGCAGATCCAGATCGCGCAAAATCGAGTTTCCTCGCCTGTTCTTGATCTCCGCGGCGGCGCGGCCGTATGATTTGGACCACACGCCGAACCGGCTTTTGGACGAGATCTCCAGCTCGAACGCCGAGGCCGCGGCCACATCTTCTTCTATACCGAAAATGTCGGTGTCGATCCTGACACTGGCCACGCCATAGCTCGGCCAGTAGGCGAAGTGCGCCTGAAATTCGCCTTTCGGCTTATGCTCAAGCCAGGGCACAATGTGTCTCGCCCAATATTCTTCGTCATGATAGATCACCGGAGCGCGCACGTGATAAAGCGTTTCGCGTCCGCCGGCGCTGTTCGCGTAGGTCGCCAGCAGCTCCAACCGATTTCCACGTTCGGACAACGCGACATCCTTTTTCAAGTTCAGCGTCTTCACTTCGCCCGCGACCGCCGTTTCACTGCCTTTATGCTCGAACACGGTCTTGCCGTCCGTATCGGTCAGCCGCACCTCGATGTCGACCGGGATCGGCTCCTTCACCTGCCCGATCAATTCGATCTTCAGATCCATCTGCCCTCGCGCAAGTTCTCCCACATCCAGCATGCGGAACACCGGCGCCCTCGGATCGAACGTGATCTGACCGAACTGCCCAAAGCTCGTCCATGTGGCGGCCACCCAGCCCGCAAAATAAATCCCATCGCAACTGTCGGCACGCACGAGCTGAAGCACCCAGTTTTGCCCCTCGAACTTCTCCACATCGAACGCCCGCTTATCCGCCTTGATTTCCAAGTCCCAGTGTTCCTTCGTGACCGTGCTTTTCACGTCACCGTAAATGGACCACAGGTGTTCGGATCCGGGCGTTCCATTATGGAAATGCTCATCCACGCAGGCGCCGCGGGGATTGGCCATGATCTTGAAAAACCCTTGAGGCGGGATAAGCGCTTGAGAGCGATCCTTCGCAATCTGGATTTCCACGTGATCTTCAAAAAGAATCTTGTCGCTCTCAGGCTCATCGGACGTCATGAGCGCCTTTGGCCAGCTTCCCGGCGGATTCGGCGAACGCATGGCGATATAGAAGAACTGGTCGTCATAGCCCAGATACCAGACCACCTGCTGCATCGCGGGCACAATGGTATTGCGGTGCCCGGCGCCCAGCGTCACCATGCCGCTAATGGCGGCAAAATCGCGATATTCGTCCGGATCAACGACCCCGTCCATTTCAGGCGCTCGCCCTTGAACATAGGGAATGCGGGCTTGGGGAAAGCGATACTCAGCGGCCCATCCAGATACACCAATCAATATAAGCGCAATCAGAGTCCTCGATATAAGCCTGCGATTCATAGGGTCTCCTTTCATTTGTTCCAGTTCCGTCAAATCTGACAGAACCTTTTCCTGTTCAATCATCTAGGCGTCCGCCAACCTAACCGCGGTTGGATTCAGCCGCGGATCATAGCGCAGCATTCCTTTCGGCGCAATGCCGCGCAACAGCCAGTCCATGGCACGCGACACAACCAGCCGCGCCATTTCATTGAGACTTATTTGCATTTGATACACTGCTATCCCGAAAAGTCTCGGCAACTCCCGATGCGTCGCAACCACGAGCGCGGGGCGATAACGCGGCCAGTCCCGAAGCCTGTCGCAAAGCCCCAGGCCGCAATGGTCATCAAGCGTGACAATGCCGTCAGGGCGCCGTTTCGCATCAAGTCCGGCGATGTAATCCGCCGCATTCCGTCCCCCGGCGATGCCCGGGATGGGGATATAAAGGTTTGCCTCTTCATACAGGCGCAGCCCCGTTTCCCGGACAACCATCTGAAACGCCGTCCACTGGGGGATATCGGAGTACATCAGAGCCAGCCTGACGCAACCAAGCCGGCTAAGATGAAGGCATGCCTGGCGCAACATCTTCTTGTTATCGAACGCAACCCCGTCAAACCGATGAGTATACGCGCCTCCGACCACGAGCGCGGGAATCGGCGCTCCAACGACGGGAACCCTGCTGATAATCAGATTCAAGCATGGCGACCTGTCGGCGTTTTCCGTATCATGCAAATCGGCATATCGCAGAAAGGGACCTTCGTCTCCGGCGCTATACTCCCCCGTCAAAGATACATCATTGCATCCGTTTTCAGCCAGATAGTTCCTGACGCATTGCAACAGAACCCAGTGGTAATTTGCCTGTTTGAGACCCGATATGGGGACCCCCACTGACCAGACTTTGCGGCGGGAGGTCGCGACCGACTCGACCCTCGTGCCGGTTTTCGGCTTGCGGCTCAGAATACCGTCCTCCACCAGCCACCGCATGGCTTCGCTAACGGTGGTGTGACTCATCGCCAGCCGGCTCACGAATTCCGCCTGTGAAGGCAGAGTATCCCCGGGCGACAGGTTCTTCCGGTGAAGATATCGTAGAATTTCGCGATACGCCTGCTGTGATCGGGTGATTCCGTTTGTTTTATGCTGACTCATCTCACTTCGGGGCGCTTATCGTTGCTCATCAATCAATTCAAACAGGAACAAACGGTAGTCGTGGCGACGCACGGGGCAACGCAGGACACCGGATTCCCAAGAAAACTTTCCATCAGGATCCCTGGCACGACGCTCTTCCACCGGCAAATCTTCCGGCCTTTCGTCCAGCGAAAACAATTCATCTCCAATTCCGCCTTGACCGAGACTCTCCTCCAGCGCGCCGAGGACGGCGGGCTTTCGGACGGTGGTAATATCCACATCAAAATAGCGCAACAGACTTTCATCCACATCCTCGACGTTGAGCAGCTCCGGCTCAATCCCCACAAATCCCATGACGGCCGGAGCCAAGCGGATAGCGGCCTCAATGCGTTCATTTCCGGTGTTCACCAGCAGCGTCAGACATTTACCTTCGCGTTTCCATGCTGAAACCTTCAAGCCATCGTGCTCGTGCCCGGCCAACCCTCCGTCGTTCCAATAAGGCACAAATACAACATCGGGTTCGTCCAGCCCGAAGCCGCGTCCCCCGAACGGGATTTCGATGTCGTGCAACGCCAGCGCCGCCTGGTAGGCGCGGGTTTGCCGGTATTCCCATGCCGGGTACTTGACCGGCGCGCCTATTGTTCCGCCGGTGCGCAGTCCGAGCCAGGTTGTGGGGATGCCCCATTTGGCGGCGTTCATGAAGCGTAGTCTTGGCAGGGTCCAGTGATCGAGAAAGTCATCCTGTCGCGAAGGATGAATGCTGTAATCCTCGCCGTCCAGAACGAGACTGGCAAACGAAAGGTAGGGAATGAAGAAAGTGTGCGTGGCATGCGCCGTGATCTTCGGGTGGACGCCGCGATCCCAACTGATTTGCCGCATGCGCTTGAAGAATTCACGGTAGCCGCGCCACTGGAAGCCGGGCTGGACACGACCGTCCGGAAGGCCGTAACTAACCGGACCGTCCGCTTCCCCTTGCGCGGTGTTCCAGGTGTCGTCAATGTAAGCGCCCTGAATGAATCCGTCTGTTTTCTCGATCCATTGCTCCCATGCCCACGACAGAAGATCGACAAACTCAGGGGTGTACCAGAGACAACTTCCGCTCCAGAAAATGGGGAACCATTCACTCGACCGCGGGATACCGCCGGGATTGGCCAGTTGCATATCCCAGTAGAGTCCCGGCACGCTGATCGTCTGGGGCGGCGGCGGATCGCCCCAGCGCCGACGCGCCGCGGCCAAGGCCTCCTGCCCCCTCTGTTTCATCAGAGGATCCCCGCGCACGGTGCCTTTGCCGGTTTCGAAACGGCGCCGCACCGCGTCCCAATCCCCCTTGTCCGGATAGACGTGAAACGGAGCGCCGCGGGGATGGTCGGCCTTGAGATCGTTGGCGCTGAATGTGTCCGGTATCACTCCGCCTTGAGAGCGCCAGAGCGGATCCAGCGGCCTGACGGGAATCGGGTGCAGGCCGAAGGCAAAGACGCGGGGCGCATCGAGTTTGACGGGTGAGGTTATTATATTCAGTCGCAGGATCACGCTATCAGACTCTCGCGCGATGCTAACGGCGGGAACGTTCGTGCTCTGCGTCCAGCCCTGGTCGTTCTCCGCGAACCACGCCATTCCGCGCTCCATGCCCGTGAGCATCAGATAGGGAATAAAACTTCCAACGAGATTCCCGGCAAGGCTCACGCGCGACCGGTCATTGCTGCGAAAGAGCAAACCTTCCGCGGCCGGCAACGCCTCGATCCCGATCACCCGCGGATCGCGCAGCCCCTCGGGGCCGCCGCCATACCAGTGAATCAGCTCGGCGCTGGAACCGGTGTAGGGAATGTGCATCGTCAGTTCGTCAACCTCGACGGGAATTCCCTCCTCCCCGCGAACGGTGACAGTGAACCACATCATGCCGTCATATTCAATCGAGCCTTCGGTAATCAGCTCAATGCCTTCTCCCGCCGCCGCGGCGCGCCAATCCGCCCGGATCTCGCCTTGCGACGTTGTACGCGGCAGCTCTCCCTCAACGGATTGCATCTCGACATCGCGTCCCTGCCGCCGCAACGTCAGCCGAATCGGCGACGCCAGCACATCGCCGTCGGCGGAGACGATACGCTCGGGCAGCCCCAACGGTCCCAGATGGATGTCGCGTCCCCAGACCTTGACCGCGGCCCCGTCGGCCGTGATCGACGTCCATTCCGGCATGACGCGATCAGACAGGCCGGCTTGGCTCTTCCACCACGGGGGCGGTTCGCGCGTGAAACTCTGCTCCGCGCCGCCGATCGCGCGGCCCTCGGCATCCTTGACCTCCGCCGTCACCGTATAGGTCGCAAACTCCAGGGGCGGCATTTCGAATCGCACCATCGCGCGCTTCACTTCGCCCATGGACACCGAGCCGCTGCCAACGATCTCCTCCCGGCCCTCCTGGCGGAGCGTCACCTCGGCGGTCGCGGCGGATGCGTAATCGTCCATGAGCGGCGTCAGATCCGCCCGAACCCAGCCGAGAACACCGTTATAGGAGAGGTTCATCTCAATCGGCGGCAATGGTTCGAGCTCGATGCGCGGGTCCAGCAGGCCTGGCAGGTTGCGGATCTCGCTCATCGCCAAGGCTCTCCTGTAGATTCGAAAATCGTCGATGGCGGTGCGCGGCATGGGGAGACCGCGCTGCTCCCAATACCGGCTCTGACCGAAACGCAGCGTGTCCGGTCTCGACTCCAGCCACCACGCCGGAACGGGTTTCCGGCCCGTGGTGTTGTCGCCTGGATACATGGCAGCCAGGAGCCGCCACTCCGCGCTCGTCGAATCGAAGGCCATGCCATGCTTCTTCCCATTAACGTAAACCTGGAATAGCCGATCCGAATCCCACGTCATCGTCAGATGCGTCCAAGCGCCGGGCGTGAGCTGAACCGGTTTGTCCAGCGTCTCGCTCAAATCCTTGTTGAGATTGAACTCGAAGAGCCACCCCCGCGGACGAAATCTGCGATAATCGGACTTTTCGGGATACTCGCCATCGATCTGGAACAGACCGAACGTCAGGGGCGCAATGCCGTCAAAAGGGTTATCCCGTCCGAGATTATCCCAGTTCAGCGGCAGCATCCAGAAGGCGATGGTCCCTTCCCGAGGCAAAACATTACCATCCCCTTGATAGGCAGGGGCCAGCGAGCCTTCGCCCAACGCCAGAGCATATCCGGACACGCCATCGGGGAACAATTGCCGCACCTCTTCCGGCCAAGGGTCAGTATCGGCATTCTTGACTTCGAACGGCTTGAACCTGGTGTCGGGCGCATGGATTTCAGGGGTCAGAGTGCAATCGAAATCGGCATAAAATATGAGATCGTCGGGATCGCGCAGCCAGGGGCGCCCGACACGCGAAGGCGCTTCCCGGCTCTCTTTCGTCCAATCCATCTCGTTGCGATAATAGGCTCGGAGTGTTCTTGAAACACGCACTTCGTCAATTGTCGCTTCGATTCCATGTTGCTGATCGGGGGAGTTCCCTACCCTGAGAGTGTCAAGTCGGCTTTCAGGAGCGAATTCCGGAGGGGATTGTCCAGAGAGATTCCCTCGCCACTCCTGTTTTCCATTGACGAGGAGAACCGCTTCCTTCGTTTCCCATCCAAGCGCAAGGTGAACCCATTCTCCAACCGGGAGTCGAGCTTCGCCGGCCGGCCTGCGCTCGCCACGGATCGTGATATAGAACAAGCCATCTTTCCCGATCGCCAGCGTGACAGGCCAGAGATCACGCTCATTGCCGCTCCAATGGAAAAGAACGGCATCCCGCTCCGGCCGGGCATGCAGTTTAATCCACGTTTCGACGGTGCGCGCGCCCATCTTGTCCGTTTGAAACACCAGAGCATCATCGTCGCCATCCAAGCCAAGACCTCCACCGAATCGGCCATCCGCCACCAGTTGCGCGCCACCCTGCAGTCTGCCCGGCGAGCCCATCGGATATGCATTGGGCGCCATTCCAGGCTCGATTGCGGAGGCCGGCGCCGAAACATCCGCCTGAAGCGCTTTGCTTTTATCAAAGTCTAATTCAAGGGTGTCAATCACGGGCTTCGAATCCAGATGAAACAGCGCCACGGTATGCGCGTCCAGCGAATA
>JAGYMT010000170.1 GCA_018400335.1 Kiritimatiellia bacterium
GATGTCCTTGCGTTCGAGCATCAAGTTTTTATCCATTTGCGCTCCTTCAATTCTTGCAGCCAGCTCGATAGAGAGCCAGAATGTTCTCGGAAGGGACATCCTTCTGCAGCGTGTGCGCGGCGGATAGGATATATCCGCCAGAGGCGCCCATCGTTCGGATGAGCGCGCGCGTAACCGACTCTACTTCCTCGGCATCGCCATACGGGAGCAGTCGCTGGGTATCCACGCCCCCATAGAACGTCAGGCGAGCTCCGAAGGTCTGCTTCAGGAGTTCCGGCTCCATATCTCGGGCGTGGGGTTGTATCGGATTAAGGATGTCCACGCCCGCTTCCAGCAAGTGCGGGATCAACTGGAAGACCGATCCGCATGAATGATGAAAAAAGGCTGCGTCAGTGAAGCGGCGAATCTGCTGAATACGCGCCCATAGATAGGGCTTCACTAGGTCGGCAAACGCCGTTGGGGAGATAAGCGGGCCGGCCTGAGTTCCGAAATCGTCGCCGCTTGTCGTAAAGTGAATATAGGGTCCCACGGCGGCGTAATACACGTCCTGAATGCGTCTCTGATAGTCGTGGATGATGTCGAAGAAACGGATAACGAACTCCGGTTCGGCGGCAATACGAAACAGAAAGTCCTCGAATCCGCACATCCAGCAGCCGAGTTCCAACACGCCGTAACATGGGTGTCGCGCACAGACAACATAGGGCGTCTTTTCGTAGAGAAACCGCGCTCTTTCCTGAATATCCTTGATCACCAAAGGATCAAGCCGGTTTGGATCCGGCCAGGGGTATGCCTCCAGATCGGCGAGCGTGGCGCCCTCCAACGGGTGGCCAACGGTCTCATAATGATGCCCATTATGCAGATAGCGAATGCCCCACATATCGACCTTCTCAGTCGCGGACAGCTGACATGCCAACCGGCTGTCCGAATCGAGGATGCCTCCCACGCCGCGGATGTCTATATCGAGCGCGCGCAAAACAGCCTCGTCGGCATCCGCATCTGAAACAGACTGCCTGATGCCAAGCAGCGGAGCCAGGCGACGCGGGCCTCCATCGATGCCGGTCATATCCGTCGCATCAAGATCCATGGGCGCGCGATCCGGAGCCTGATGTGTTAGCGCGCAGGCAAAACGCTCGCGCTGAACAGATAGTCGCATAGTCATGCTGCTCTCCAAATTCCTTTAACCAGCGACAATTAGCGATGAAGCCGTAAATCGTCCGTAAAAGCGACCGTGATTCCGGCCATCATATACTTCGCCGCATGTTCAGTCTTTGCCATTGTCAGGATTGTCCAAGTCGAATCCGTGGCAAATGCCGTCCGTTATCGGAAATCCATGAATATCGCCGATGCGAAAATAGAAGCGCCGTGCTTCGTGCCCGTGAGCCAGCTTCACCAGCACCGCGTTTTCCCCTTCCTTGAGCTTAATGGGAGTCTTATCCTGATCGCGCAACGCGGCGCGATATATCTTCCTGCGGAGCGCCTGCTCGCCGTTCACCCACACTGCTATATTCTGATCGCTGCCGGTGAACATCACGACTTCTCGCGCGCGATCAGAATGAATTTTCGTGAACAGGTATGCCGTAACGAGGCGGTTCGGCTTCATCACGTCTAGCAAGTTCACCGGATCGGGGGCCATAGTCGGGTGACCGGCATCGAGAAGCCGCGTCCAGCGGACATCCATCTCAACCAAATTGCCGTTCTCCGTGACCGTTGACTTGAACACCGCGTCCATATCAGGCGCCGCCGGACTCTTCTCCGGCGGATATTCCACGTCGAATCCCCTGCTGAGAAAATCGTTGGAAAAAGGACCCGCGACGAGCCAATCGCGCGCGAACAGAATATCCTGCGTCTTCCCCGTCAGCAAGTCGAACAATTGCTCCGCCATGCGAAAACGTTTCGCGATCGCTTCTTCGGACAATCCGCCGGCATCCTCCCGCAACGGAATCACCCATGCCTGACCCTCTTCCAAATTCACGCATCGAAGCTTCTCTGCAAGCGGTTTCCCGTTAAGCGCAATCGACGGCGCTTCCTTCATGCCAAAAACCAAAAGCGACGACGCCATATCGTCCGTGTTCTGGTCATCCTTTACGGCATAGTCAATTGAGATGGTGTTGTTCCCGGGTTGCGCCTCCACGCGGGCAAGCCCCAAGCGTCCGTCCGCTTTCACCGATATTCCGCCGGGAATCTCCAACCGCCAGCAGACCGGATCAGGCAAAGGATTCCATCCGACAAACGTTCCGCTTGCCGGCTCCGCCTGCAGATATGCCATCACACCAGGCTCGGAGGTCAGCACGGCGCCGCCTTTCTCAAGCCGCCCGACAGTTCCCATGATGGACACGTTGGTTTCGCGTTCAATGCCTTTTGGCAGATAAGGCCACTCGCCGTTGACTCGGCGATATACGAAGCATTTGTCGGATTGCATGTCTTTCACATAATCGGTGCGACATGCCATTTCCAGAACGTCTTCGCCGCTTTTGTAGACGCCATGAACGGCGGTTTGATCGGCATCCCATCGCACATCCACGCTTGCCGCGTTGAAATGCTTTTGAAAAGCGTCGAAATCACCGTGCTCCGCGACATCGCCGAATTCGACCGCGAACCCGCCGTATGCCAGATCAATGGCCTTGGCTTCAGCCGCGGACAGTTCATTCTTGGCGGAATCGCGCTGCATCATGAACGAATCAATGACCAGCGCGGCCTTTACCTTGAACTGGGGATACTGCGTCTGTTCCTCGCCTTCACGCAGAACAACCTCATTCGTTCGTCCCAGATTGGAGGATGGCAGCGGAATTATTCCGATATAGGTCACGCCGTCCTTGATCGTAATGCGCTGACCCTGCCGACAGTTGTGCGGCAACTCGTTAATTCGTTTTCCGTCCACGAATATTTCCCAGGATGGGGACGGCTGTTCATAATTATAAATCGCTATACTGCTTTGCGAGCTTCGCACGCCTCCTTTCGCCTCCGACGCCCAGAGGGGCTTAGCCGGGCTATAGGGGCTGGTCAGCGTGAGCATCTTGTTGCGATGCTGCAGCGTAGCCTGATTACCCTGCGTCGCGACCCATCCGGAATGCTCATTCGCGAAGATCGTGTTGTTAAACCCGCAGCGCAGCAAAAGTGTTCCGAGTTCGCGCGCGGTTTCCGCCTGCCTATCGAGCCGTCTCCACTGCGCCATGATGGGGACGCAGCCGAAATGCAGATCGCCGCCGGCCAAGCCGTAGTGGCGACCGAGATATGATCGTTTCCATAAAGGCGATTCCGCGCGATTGCCGAACTCCTTCTCCGTGCTGGTTGACTCGAATGGGATCGGCTTGCCGTCCACGACATTCGCCATCCATTCCGGCGCCCACGGCTCAGTGACAGTCGCCCAGGCCACGCGCCCGGGCGCCATGTTATTGGCGGAGATAACGGGGAACCCGGCTGGCGTGTCCTTGTTGCCGAGGTCAGTCAGCGCGCCCGAACGCGACATCGTGTGCACGACATGCTGCAGGCCCTCCTGTGAAACCAGCAGGAACTGAGGCACGCTGGTGCGGCCCGATGTCGAGATGAAACGACGCAACGACGGATGATATGCGCCGGTCAGTTCGTCGATCGTCTTGGCCAAACAGCTTTTGCCCATCAAACGGTCCAGCGTTGTCGGCCCGAAATCGGCGAACATCTTCTGGCAGTTCAGTGTCACCGGCAGATAATAGTGATCAATCGACTCCTGGGTCGTCCCGTCCAACCAGGCCCAGAGACGCAGCGGAAGATATTCGAGGCCATGCCGCCCGTCAGCCATTGCGTACTCGGAGCCGATGATATTACCGCCGAGCAGCGCGCCCAGGGACGCGAAGTAGTTGAAATTCATCGTGCTGATAACGCGGGTATACCCCGCTCGATACGAGCTGGCATTACCGCGCCAGTCGCCGGTCTCCAAATAGTACTTGTTCTGATTTCCGTGCCAAAGCTCAATCGCCTGGGGATGTTCGAACAAATCGGTTGTTCGATCCGGCATCAGCCAAGCTGTCCAGTAGTCGCGAAACGCATGATCCTGAACGTAGGCTGGAAGAGCATCGCGGAACAGATAGTAGATTTGCAAGCGATCCGGCTGATCGAAGCCGTTCCACTGACGAGGCGGAACGGCCAGCAATTCATCGATCCATTTCCCGAACGCTTCCGGTTGAGCTGGGATTGCGGTGCCTCCGCCCATATTTTGCAGCTCACGCACCCGCTGCCACTGCCAGTCGGGCATCCAGTCCGGCCTTCTCATTGCGTAGCGACCGAGAATCGTATCGAGCTCGGCCGGCGTCGGCATCACCGACGTCGGCTGCCCGCCTTTCCCGGACTGGCGCAACGCGGCCGTGAACGAGTCTATATCGAGGGGCGGCGGCAACTTTCCAACGCTTCCCTTGCCCGGAGTCAGAGTGACGACCAATTTCGGCCTTTTGATATGCAGCCCGAATCCGCCTGTAGCCACCTGCCATTCGTAGGCGCCGTCGCCGGGTTTGCGAAACCGGAAATCATAGACTTCCCATTTTCGCAACAGGAATCCGCGCTCATCGAGCCCTCGAAGGCGATCAGCCAATGACGCGCCGAATTCGGGGACAAGCAGCGCATCGGTCACATCCATTCGTCCTTCAGGCTTGTGGACTGACACCTCTGCTGGTCCGAACTGGACTGAAAAACGGTCGGAATCGCCGTCTTGCGCGCCATACTTGGCCCAATATCCCGCTCCGTTGATGTGGGCGTTGAACGTCGGACCTATATCTTTGCGCGCCGTCCATGGCTTGCGCAGGACCCAGGCAAGAGCGTGCCAGTTCGGATTGTTCTTCGCGTAGTTCTCAGTGCCGCCGAAGCTCTGTCTGTCCCTGTAACTGTCCGGCTGGCCATTATACGTCGCCCGATCCGTCCGATCGAAAGGAAGAACCAGCTCGACCTTGTCAACCACAAATCCCTCGTTGATTTTGGCCGCGAGCGTTTCAGCCAGGCCGGGGAAACGGACAAGCAGACTGCGATGCACTGCGTCAAAGACAAGCGAATCCGGGATCGGCGTGTCCCACCACTTGCGGAATCCGCTGATCCCGGCGGTTTCGGGCTGGTCAAAGGTCAGAACGACGGACTCGGCCCGCGCCCCGGCAAGCCCGGCGAACAATAC
>JAGYMT010000171.1 GCA_018400335.1 Kiritimatiellia bacterium
CATTCTTCGGCAGGTTCAGGTTCCACCAGGCGCGCTCATTCTTGAATTGCTCGAGATCGAAGAAAAGCGCCTCGACATCCATGAACGCAAGATGCTCGGTCGTAAAATGGCCTTCCTCAGGAACGCCGACCTGAAGCTGAGCTTGGCCTCGCACGCTGGCCATCGCCTGAATCTTCGGATACCAGTCAACCACGATCCTGTTCCGGCGGAAGTCGTCATCAGGCGTCCGCAAGGAAGGTTTTGGCGCTTGACGCTTGAAATCAACACCGTCCTTGAGCCGGATGGTCTTCAGCTTCTTCTGACCAAGGTTCTTCACGACCGGCAAAACGAATTCAAACCGGTTCTCGTTGCTCGGCAAGCCCTCATCTTCCAGATACTCCTTGAACTGCTTCATGTAGTCGGCATGGACGCCGAATACGTTCAGCGTCTCCAGCCGCTCAATGTCCTTGGGGGACTCGAGCCCCACGATACGATGGCTTCGCTTGAGACAGAAATCCAATCCCTTTAGGCGGACGCCGCGCCCGAAGAGCTGGATGATCTGCGAGCCTTCCTTCTTGCCGATATTCATTAGCCCCATTGTGCTCACACGCCAGCTCGACCACCCCTCGGAAAACTTTCGGGAGCCGATCAGCACGTTGATCTCTGAATCAGCCGCGTTCACCCCGCGAAAGATGGACTGCGCGAACTCGCTGTCCGATACGACGAGATCGTCGGATTGCTCCTCACAAAGCTTGCACAGACCGGATGGATCCCCCACGTTGATGACGCCGAAAGGCGGATTCTCCTCGCCGATGTGCAGGGCCACCTCGCCCTCGGCATCGCCCCCGCTCTTGAGCTGCCGGACGTGCAGCGCGGCGGGCGCCTCGGCATTGAACAGCACACGCAGAACATCGTCGAACACCTGCTCGCCCGTAATGCGCTTCTGGCCGAGGTAGGTGAACGCCCCGGCGAACAGCTCGTTGCCGTGGGCGTCGTACAGACCGGATCGCCCGGCGAGAAGCTGGCTCAGGTAACGCACACCTTCGGCGCGCGTCTTCACAAACCGGGCAAGGAACAGAAGGATATCCACAACGTCGGAGACATCCTTCTTGCTGGGTGCCTTGGTCACGCTGCCGCCGACGAAAATCCACAGGGGTTTCTCCAGGAGGAACCGACGCATGTCGGCGTTCTTCTCCTGGAAGAGCTTCTGTTGCTGGTAGAATGCGAGGAGACACGCGGTCAGATATCGGCGGCGATGCTCCTCGTTCGAGTCGTCCTCCAGATTCAGGATGCGGTATTCTTTCCCGTAGCCGTCCCCGTAGAAGTACTTGTACGAGTAGTCGAACAGGATGCACTTGGCGTACTCGCGCTCGAGATCGCGGTTCCCGCCGGCCTTCATTGCCTGGCCGAATGTCGCCGAATACTCGAACGAGAACCCTTTCTCGCAGAGCTGGTTCCGCATCCTCATCCAGTGACCGGTCTCGGTGCCGCTGGCCCCCCTGTGGCCTTCGTCTACAAGCACCAGGTTGCGGCTTTCGAAGGCATCAATCGCCACGGTTTTATCCCCGGACGTCTCCTTCAGCTTGTGGATATCGATGATCTCGACGGCAGTCCCGGAAAACAGGGTCGCGCCGTCTTTGTCAAAGAGATCAGCGTCCATCCCGGAAAGCCGGAACTCGTCACGATGCTGGAAGCTCAGTCCCTCGTTCGGCGTCAACAGAATAATCCGGTTGAGTTGGTTCTCCTTCGCGTGGAGCTTCAGATAGTGCCGGTACTGGAGAATGTTGATGTGCATGAGGAGCGTCTTGCCCGAACCGGTCGCGCTCCAGAATGCCAGCTTCTTCAAGTCGTCAACAGTGTACCGGGGAACCTGCGCGTCCTCCGGCAGGCCGGTCGCGAAGAGTTCTCCAAAGACCTGCTGTTGAACCGTCTCCGCCGCGTTGAACTTGGCGACATAGGTATTCAGGGCCGCCAGGAGCTTGTCCGGGTCGCGGAACCACCGGTCGAGGTAAATCTCAGTGAAAAGCAGGCAGAGATACTGGAAGTACTTGGGATAAAGCACCTGACCTTCGGCATTGCGCTTGGCGGTAATGGCCTTCCAGTGACGGATGATGTTCTCGTCATAGGCCAGCAGCATGTCGTGGGGCAGTTCCGGTCTGTCGAAGAGGAGCTTCAGGCACTGGTGAAACTTCGATATGCCATCCTCGCCTAAGCCCTCAAACGCAGGATCGCGCATGTTCCGGGCGATGCCGTCGAAGCTGGACTCGCCGAACAGGTCGAGCATCCAGTTCACAAGCACGAGGCGATGCTCGAACTTGAGCTTCTTCCGGCTGCTGGCTGCGCCGTCTTGTTTTCGTCTCGCCATCATCGTCTCCTCAGACATTCTTGACGTCGAACATGAGTCGTTTGAAATCCTCTTCGATCAGTCGCACCTTGTAACGCGGCTCCCGGCCTTCGCCTTCGGGCAGCATCGGCAGGTTCATGAGGTTGTTGTCGCCGTTCACGTAGACGACGTCGAACTCCATGTCCATCGTGTTGTACTGCTGCTTCTTGAAGAAGGCATCCAGCGTCTCGTTCGCCTTTAGACGCTGCTCCTCGATCTTCTTCGTGTCCTGTTCTGCCAGGTCACAAATCTTGCGCCAGATCACCAACACCTTCTCGCCCTTTGGATTTGTTCCCTCTACGATCTTGAACGACGGCGTCTCATCTTCTCCATGTCTCCCCGGCGCCTTGTCGTAGAAAGCGTCCATGTGCTTCACCTTCAATCCGAGGAGCCAGTTGAAGGTCTCCACCAGGTCCACATTGACCGGCTTGGTCTCGCCCACGGAACCCGCGCTCACGAGGAGCCTGTAGGAGAAGGGATTGTCGAACCGGTCCACGTCAAGCAGCGACGGGCTCCCCTTTGCCTCCACGTCGAGCATGTATCGGAGCATATAGGACTCGCGGAAGGCATCGGACTTGTCCAGGAGTTGTTGTTGAGGACCGGTCCGCTTTAGACGCAGATTTGCCAGCGCATCCTCATAGGACTCCAGACGGATATACTTGAACATGTGGCTTACGCCCGTGTTGCGGGACACCGGCTTGCCGTCCTTCCAGTCCTTTGAATAGACGACCTTCTGAATGCGCGGCTTGAGGACCGTGTCGAAATAGTCGCCCATCTCGACAAGAATGTATTTGCGCTTCCCCTCGTCCTCGCGGTTCAAGTTGATGATGGCGTGGCCCGTAGTGCCTGATCCAGCGAAGTAGTCAAGCGTGATGGCCTCTTGGTCTTCTCCAGTAATGATGTAGGCCACATCGTGTGTCGCATGGACAGACTTAGGGAAACTAAAGGCCCTGGCTTCGCCGACGATAGATTTCAGGAGTTTCGTACCATGCGAAGCAGCGTCGTACTGCTTACCAATCCACACGCTTTTCGGGCGCATACCGGATTTGATGCGGTCAATGATCTGCACTTTCCATTCGCCGGAGCGCGTCCGGGCAATCTGGATCTCCTTCTTTCCGAGATGTTCTAAGAATGATGGCGGGGTCTTGCGCCACACTCGTTTCCGACCTTCGCTGTCGACGGGCCAGATTTCAATCCACCCGCTTTGTTTCTCAAGGGATATCGTCTTGGAGGACTCGTTGTAATAGATGGGGTAGCAGGAATTTGGGCGCTCCTCGGGGGTTGAATACCCGCCGGTTCGTAGGAAGTCTCTCCACTTGTAAGCTCCCTGATCATCACGATTCTCGTACTGCTGCTTCTGCTCTTCCGTTAACGCAAAGAAGACAATCTGCGCTCGGGATGGATCTGGGCCATAAAACAGGTAATACTCGTGACTGGTGGCCAAGAAGTTATCGTTTGTCCGTCCTGATGGTTTGATCTCGACCGTAAGCACTCCAAGCCGACCGTCGACGCCGAATACGTTATCACACACAAGGCCAAGATAATGGAGCTCCAAGTCGTCAATCGCGATTGCCAACACACCACTTGGTGCTAGTAATGGCTTCACTGAAGCGAGCGTGTTTCTTACCATTGAGCACCACGAGGAGTGCTGATACTCGTTCTTGTAGATAAACGTAGCCTCGTTTGTATTAAACGGCGGGTCCGCATACACGCATTTCACTTGTTGCTGATAGCGCGGTCCAATAACCCGAAGGGCATGGGCATTGTCGCCGTGAATCAGAATGCCGTCGCATTTGGCGTCAATGTTATCGAGACTGGCCAGTAGCCTGTCCTTGAACCTCTTGTCGAAGAACTTGGTGTCGAGAACGAGATGCCGATTGGCCTTCAGAAACTCAATCGATAGCGGCTTTGAATACGCAACAGCCCCCGCCAAGTCCGCCGCGATCTCATCAATAGCGAATAGTCGCACCCATTCCTCGCGCTGGGCGTCGTTCCTGGCGATTTCCGCGTAGAGCTCCTCCGGCACGCGATCGAGCGTGACGCAATAGTTGGTCTCGACCACGAACTTCTTCTTGAGCCAAAGGCGCTTCTGGAAGTCCTCGATCTGCGCCAGGAATGCGATGAGCTTGTGGGCGATCTTGCGGATGATCCGAATCTTCGACAGGTACTGCTCCACGCGCGGCGCGGACTCGTTCTCCACGTCGTCGAGGTGCATGACTTCGTTCTTGATGTAGAAGTCCAGCTCCCGGCGCAGGAACCGGCCCAGGTCCTTGTGGATGAAGTAGTCGAAGGTGTTCCGCTTGGTGTAATCCGAGAGGCGCTTCTCCAGAATGGTCTGCTCTGATGTTGTGCCATCGGCACGCCGCCACTTGGCGGAGAGAGATTTTACCGCGGAGGACGCGGAGGAACGCAGAGAGGAAGATTGGGGAGAAGAAGCCAGTTTGCCAAGGTCGGCAAGCATTCGGGTGATGGCTTCGGCGTTCAGGGCGTCCTGTTTCCGTTTTTCTTCGTCAGGCCGGTACTCAAACCGGAAAATCATCTCCTCCGCGCCCTCCGCGGTTAAATCCCTATAGATAAACCGACGGTCCTTCCCGTTGGCGGCCTTGACGTTGTCCTTTTCGGTGTCGGCCTCGACGATCTTGAAATGGACGCATCGCCCCTCCGGCAGGCGAAAGGCGTAGTCGCGGAAATTCTCGGCCGTCTTGATGTAGTACTGGTCGTGGTTGGCCCAGTGGAGCTTGACTTCCTCGCCCTCATAGGGGAT
>JAGYMT010000172.1 GCA_018400335.1 Kiritimatiellia bacterium
CCGCAGGCGGCAATTGCCTCCCGATGCGCGCAGATCGTGATGAAATACACGCCGCCCCCGGCATAATCATGCCCCTTCAGCCGGATCGAACGCCGATGATGCAATGCCGGATCATAGCTCATGCCTCACCCTCCGGCGCCGGGAAGAGCTGCTGCATGAGGCCCTTTTTGTGGGCCTTGAGCGCGTCGAGTTTCCGGAGTTCGGCGGCGATCAGCTCGTCCAGGGAGGAGAGGCAGGAGGCGATTTTTTGTTGTTCGGCGGGTTCCTTGGGAAAGCGAATCAACAACCCCTTCAAATCCGGGCCATAGATTCTCGTGATTGTGGTTGAGTTGAGTTTGCCCCAGTTGACGTTCGTTAGAATGCGCAGCAAGAACTCGTTACTCACCGTCTGTGTCGGATTGTCAATCCACACGATGTTCGAGTCTTGGTAATAGGCGTCTCGCCCGTCGTATGGCAGGCATTTGCCTACCGTACCGCTACAGGTAATGAGGACTTCGCCGACTCTTGGATAGTTGTATCCGGACCTGAAGTCGTCAAACAACTCCTTGTTGATATAGGCGTCTGGCGCGCCGCCCAAGGTCCCGATTTTGTAGAAAGGAACACCGCCACTGTCGTTGGTTTCATTGGCGAAGACTCGCTTGCACATGAGGACGTCTCCAACGCCGCCAAGCTTCTTCTCACTCCACCCCTCCCCATCCCGAAACTCCGGGAAGCGCAGTTTGGGGGTGATGGTGGTTTTGAGGCTTTCGAGGTTGGTGAGGACGACGAGTTGCTCAAGGGGCGCCTGGTCGCGGAGATTGCCGTCGGCGTCGGGGTGCGCGTCGCGCCACTGTTTCGCGGTCCGGCCGAAGAGAGCTACGTTGAGCAGGTCGGCCTCGCTGGCGTAGACGAGGTTGGCCTGGGCCGGGGTGACGGCGGGCGGGATCAGCGTTTCCTTGATGGCGCCGGTTTTTTCGATCCACTGCTTGGGGGTAAGAACGAAGCTGTTGAGTCCGGTCCGGATTCTAATCCCGTCGAATTCGACGGGATTAAAACCGGGGTTGTTGAGCCGTTCCCATACGCCGAGAAACTCGACGGTGCTGTGGCTACGTAGCCAGTTGCGAATCACGTCGTCCGAATGTTCGGGGTTCTTGCGCTTGGCGATGTCGGTCAGGGAGATGAAATCATGGTTATCGCAATTCAATATCGCGATGGAAGTGCCTTGGACTTCGATGCGGGTCTGTTTGGCTTTGCTCATGGCTGAACTTCAATTGTTTCAATGATTCCAAACCTCTCGATTTCGATAGGTTTAGCTGCGTTGGATATTGCACTATTCATAAGCGCTCAATCCCGAAATATCACGGCCGGCGGCCCGCTTCTTCAACAAGGGGACGAGATCCGCCATGAGGGCGAGTTCGGCTACGCGGCGGTCTTTCCATGCCAGACCCAGGGGTTCGAGGAGTTCGGTGAGCTGCTCGCCGTCGGTGAGGCGGACACGGTTCAGGGCTTCGAACTTCTGGCGGAAGTTATGTTCGAGGGCGGCGCGGTCGCGGATATCGGGGCGATATGAGTACTTGAGACCGCGCAGTTTCTCGATGAAGGCGACTTCGATGTCCTGCTCTCTGATAACAAGAGGTATGGAAGGCGAGCCTTGCGGGTATGTCATGTCAGAGGATGTTGTCATGGTGGCACAGAACGTCACCGCTCCCACCTGTAATTCAGGTGGAAGAGGCCCAGCGACCCGGTATGATTCTTCACCACGAACGGGTACCAGTCCTCTTTGCGGTGATATTGGATTGAGTGATCCCACGAATGCACCGACAGTGAAAGGAAGAAGTTGCCCTGCATGAGGCTGAGCGGATCGAGAAACAGTTTCACAACGCCGTTTCCCTCAATTGCATCCAGATCGTATTTAGCGATCTGCGTGTTGGAGCCGAAGACGAACATCCCGTTGCCTGTCTTAATCGAAAAGCCGAAAACCGGCCGCTCGATCCGCCGCCGCGCGTTGTATCTCACCTCCACGATCATCGGCCTGCCCGTCTCGAAAGTGCCCGTCTCATGCCCCTCGGCATCAACAAACCGAGCATCCTCGATCTCGACGTCCCTGTTGCCGTATTCCTGCGTACGCACACCGCCCCCCTCGCCCATGTACGATCTGAGGTAGGTGAAGATGACATCCGACGGATCGCCCTGCGCCACCATCTTTCCGCGATGGAGCAGAAAAACACGATCGCAGAACTCCTCAACAGTCTGAAGTCCGTGAGAAACTATCACCAAGGTCTTGCCCGCCCGCTGAAAATCGCGGATGCGGGAGAAGCATTTCGCCTGAAAAGCGATATCGCCCACCGCCAGAACCTCGTCAACCAGCAGTATATCGGGATCGGTTTCCACGGCCACGGCGAACCCGAGGCGCACGTACATTCCGCTCGAATAGAATTTCACCGGCATATCAAGAAAATCGCGGACCCCGGAAAACTCCACGATCCGGTCGAAACGCTCCCTGATCGTCTTGCGCGGAATCCCGAGAATAGCGCCGTTCAGGAATATATTCTCGCGCCCGGTCAACTCCGAATGAAAACCGGCGCCCAGCTCGAGCAGCGAGGAAACGCGGCCGTGCGCGGTTATGGCGCCAGTGGTCGGGGCCGTGGTCCCCGCGATGAGGCTCAGACACGAACTCTTGCCCGAGCCGTTGGGGCCGATCACACCGACGGTCTCGCCCGCCTTGATGTCGAAGCTCACGTCGTCCAGCGCCCACAGCAGGCGTTTGTTCCGCCGCCTCCAGCGGGTAAGCGTTCCCACGAGTGTCGGCGGCTCGGAGCCCTGCAGCCAATAGCTCTTTCCGAGATGTCTTGCTTCTATGGCATTCATGGTCAGAACAGGTCCGAAAAATTCCTCTGCAATTTCTGGAACAGCGCGTAGGATCCGGCAAGGAACGCAACCGGCCAGAGAAAGGCTATCGCTGAAAACCAGTCAATCGGAAAAGCGCTTCCGGGAAGGATGAGCGCCCTGTAGCCCGTGATTATGGCGGCCATCGGATTGAGCATGTAGACGGACGCCAGTACGGGTCGGCCCATCTGATCGGCCATGCTGTTGACTATATCAATGGTGTACATCGCCGGGGACAGGAAGAACCAGGCCAGAAGCAGCACGTTGACAAGGTGCTGCAGGTCGCGAAAGTAGACGTTGACGCACGAGAGGAAGAGCGAGATCGAAAAACAGAACAGGGCATGGTAGGCCACGAGCAATGGGACCGCGAGGACCGCCGCCTCCATGTGCTGGCCCTGACGCGCGAGCAGGATCGCCACCATGATGAATTGCACAACCAGCGAGAGCAGAAAATTAACCAGGTTGGAGAGCGTCATCGAGAGAGGCAGGATCATCCTCGGAAAATAGACCTTCTTCACGAGGTTGGAATTGTCCGTGATGCAAGTGAGCCCGTTCCCGACGCACTGGGCGGTGAACTGCCAGGCGAACACTCCTATGAGCACCTCTTCCATCCTGATGCTGCGCGCGAGTATACGCAGGAACACCACGTAGATCAGAGCCATAAAAAGGGGCGTGAGAATGCTCCACAGGAAGCCGAGCATCGAGTTCTTATATCGGCTCGTGAGGTTGCGCGACACCAGGTTGAAAAGAAGCTCGCGCCTTTCGTATATTGCGGACAGCGTCTTCATTTTTCTGGCTTACCGAATCCGTCCGGATTGTTCTCCTGCCAGCGCCATGCGTCGGCGCACATTTGATCCAGGTCTCTGGCCGCGCGCCAGTTCAGCTCCATGTTCGCCAAACCGGGGTCGGCATAACACTCGGCCACGTCGCCCTCGCGCCTGCTGACGATGCGATGCGGGATCGGCCTGCCGCAAGCCCTTGAAAAGGCGGAGATGACTTCCAGCACGCTGTACCCGCGGCCGGTGCCCAGGTTGCAGACCAGCAGCCCCGGATCGGACCGCAGCCTCTCAACGGCCTTCACATGGCCGGCCGCAAGATCGCAAACGTGAATGTAGTCGCGGACGCCGGTCCCGTCGCGCGTCGGATAATCGCCGCCGAAGACCGACAGCTCTTTGAGCTTACCCACGGCAACCCGGGCAACGTAGGGGAACAGGTTGTTAGGAATGCCGGACGGGTCCTCCCCTATCCTGCCGCTCTTATGCGCCCCCGCCGGGTTGAAATAACGCAGCAAGGCAATGCGCCACGCCGGGTCGGACGCCTGTATATCCCGCAATATGGTCTCCACCATCAGTTTCGTTCGGCCGTAGGGATTCACCGGCCCGAGCGGAAAATCCTCGGTTATGGGAACTCTCTCCGGCGCGCCGTAGACCGTGGCCGACGAGCTGAACACGAGTGTGAAGACCTTGTGCGCTTTCATCACCTCGTGCAGTACCAGCGTGCCCGTGACATTGTTATGGTAGTATCGCTCGGGGATCCTGGTGGATTCGAATACGGACTTAAGCCCCGCGAAATGGAGAACGGCGTCAATCCTGTGGCGTTCAAAAACCTTGTCAAGCGCGGCCTTGTCGCAAATGTCGGCCCGATAGAAATATAACGGCGCGCCGGCTATCTCCTGCACGCGACGGAGCGACTCCTCGCTGCTGTTCTCCAGGTTGTCCACGACCACCACCTCGTATCCGTTTTCGATAAGCTCCACGCAAGTGTGGCTGCCGATGAAACCGGCGCCGCCCGTCGCCAGAATGGTTCCTTTTTTACTCATGTCTTGTCACCCAATATATCCGCCCGAAGCCGTGCGATCGCAATCCTGAGTCAACCTGAGCGTCTTCAGCGCGTCATCGAAATCAGATGGATTGTTCGTCTCATTTAAAATGCTTTTTTCAACCGGAAATGTTATTTCTGAAAAAAACGTTGCATCGGATCGAATTTGGCAGAGAATTATGAACTATTCGACGCCAACCGTCAAGCCAACATTATTTTCGGGGCATTCTCCAACGCGGGCTTGCCCACAACCCTAAAAAGGGCTTTTTCCCCTCTGTATTTCGGACAGGTCGGGTTCAGGGTTCAAGAGGGAAGAGGAAACATGGATGCCGGTTCGTGATACGGAGACTTGTTCGGAAATTGAGAATGGAGACGGCGGTCCCCCGCCGTTTTCCATCCGGCCGGGACGGCCGGCTCCAAAAATCGGGCATGGTTCAAAATC
>JAGYMT010000173.1 GCA_018400335.1 Kiritimatiellia bacterium
CTCCGCCTTCACCCCCCCAGCCAAGGCCGGCTCCGGCGGAGCAGCCGCCCGCCGCGCGTACGCGGGAGGAATCACGCCCCGTTAGAACTATGCCGCCAAGAGCGACACCTGGTTATAACGAGTACATGAGGATGGGGGGGGTTCTCGCCAAGCAGGGCCGCGCTGAAGGTTCGGCACATAATTACCTTCTCGCTGCCGCAATGGCAGGACGGGCTGACGAAAAGGAGCGCAGGGAGCGAGCTGAAAAAGCCGCTATCGATTCCGCCGGACGGAATGCACGGGCACGCTATGCTGTGGGTTCTTACCTTTTTGACCTTGCCAGAAAGGACGAGGCCATGGAGCAGTTCAAAATGTCGGCTGAACTGGCCGCCGAATGGGCTCCGCCGCATATTTCATTGGGCGAACTCCTGGTCGAGAAGGGCGAGCTTGACGCGGCAGTCGTGTGTTTGAAGCAGGCTGACCGGGCCGATCCTTCTGACCCAAGGGCGTTGTGGATGCTCGCTGTCCTTTATGATCAGCGCATGGGATTGAAGACTCGCGCAATCCAGTACTATTCCTGGTTTATACGCCGGTTCCCCGACGATCCCCGTTCAAACGGTGCGCGCGAGCGGCTGTCCGCGCTTGGAGGGAATGTTGAGCAGTGATTATGAACTGGGTTGATCTGGCGTCGGTTGCTGTCGTTCTCGCGGGGCTGATTGCGGGCGTGCGCAGGGGATTCTTTGGAGAGCTTCCCCGCTTTCTATCCATGCTGATTGTCCTGCTTTCGGCTCTCCGGTTCTACATCCCGTTTGCCGGGGCGCTCCTTGCTCATTCGCCGGTGCAAGGTGAAGATAAGGCGCTGGCGATTGCTTTTCTTCTTATTGTTCTTACGGTTTCTGCAATGCTCGCGGTGATCCGCTTGGTACTCCATCTGGTTCTGAAGATCGTGCTGGCCGTTAAGGGCAGCCGGATACTTGGCGGACTGCTTGGTTTTTGCAGCGGGGTGATGCTCGCGTTTATCATCGTGTTCGGCGCAGGGTTATGGCCGGGGCCCGCGGTTCAAAGGGTCTTGGTCGAGGAATCCCATGCCGGGCAGCTTGCGCGCGAGTCGGCTGGTCTTCTCGTGGAGCTGCTGGGCAGCGTGCGCGTGACCATTGATCCGGCGAAGCCGGTGGACGGGACTGAATAGGCAATCAAAATGGGCGGCATGATATCACATTCTACGATCGAGGAGATACGGCAGGCGAACGATATCGTCACCGTAGTCGGATCCTATTTTCACCTTCCGCGCCGGGGTTCGACCTTTAAGGCCCTCTGCCCCTTTCATAAGGAGAAGACGCCGTCCTTCACCGTCAACGAGCAGCGGCAGATTTTTCACTGCTTTGGCTGCGGAGCGGGCGGCGACGTGTTCAGGTTCGTGATGGACTACGAGAAGGTGGATTTTATCACAGCGCTGAAGATGCTGGCGCAGCGCGCCGGGATCAACCTGCAATTCGAGGACGGAAAGAGCGCCGGGGATGGAGAGGGGAAGACCGCTCTGTTCAAGCTGCTGGACATGGCCGCGGCCCACTATCACCGCACCCTGATGAAGAACTCTTCCGCCGAGAAGGCCCGTGCCTATCTCCGGGACCGGAGTTTTAAAAAGAAAGAGGTCGAGGAGTTTGGAATCGGATTTGCCCCCCCGGGTTGGGACGGAATCATGAAATGGGGTGCTAAGGAATATGGGAACGCGCAGCTTGAAGCGGCCGGCCTGATCATTCCTTCGGATAAGGCTTCGAGCGCGTCCACGCCGTCCGCCGATGGCGCACGGCCCTCCGGCAGTGGAGCCAGGCGCCATTATTACGACAGGTTCCGCGACCGAATCATGTTCCCGATCCACGACGAGCAGGGCAGGGCGGTGGGCTTCAGCGGACGCACCATCGCCGCGGACGCGAGCGGTGCAAAGTACGTGAACACGCCGGAGACGCTCCTGTTTCATAAGGGCAAACTGCTTTACTGCCTGCACAGGGCGCGCCGCGAGATCGCGGAAGCACGCGAGGCGATATTATGCGAAGGACAAATTGATGTCATACGCTGCCACCTGTCGGGGTTCAAGACGGCAGTCGCCGCTCAGGGCACGGCGCTGACCGACGAACACGCACGCGTTCTCAGGCGCTATGCCGACTCGGTGATAATCGTCTTCGACGCCGATCAGGCGGGACGAACGGCCGCGCTGCGCGCCGCCGATGTTCTGCTCCAGGCGGGAATCGCCGTGCGCATTGCGAAGCTCCCTTCGGGTGATGATCCCGACTCCCTGCTCAGGCGAGAGAACGGTGATCGCGATTTTAAGGCTCTTCTTGATGACGCTTCCTCGGCCCTCGACTTCCTGATAGACCTGCTCGATGAACGCCGGAAGCTGAACACGGAGGCGGGTTTGCTGAGGGCGGTCTCCGGCGCCCTCGAGATGATATCGAGAACATCGGATCCGGTTCAGCAGGATATGCTTCTCGCTCAGGCATCCGCGCGACTCGGCATTTCGCCCGGCTCTCTTCGCAAGGAGTTCCAGAAGAAAGCGGCTGGACGGCGGCTTCCGGCGGAGACGAAGGAGGGCGCCGCCAGGGAAGCGCCCGACTACCCTCAGAACGAGTACGAGCTCGCCGCGCAACTGGTGTCCGCGCCGTCTCTCGCGAATCTCGTCAAAACCTACCTGCCGCTGTCTATGGTCGGCAACCCCGTCTGCCGCGAAATCGTGGAGGCGGCAATGAAGGCCTGCGAAACGGAAGAGGATATAATGACCGTGATTTCAGAGTGCGATTCGGAAAATCGAGACTTGTCAAAAATCGCCGCCGCGGCTCTGGCGGCGCCGCCGAAGGCCAGAGGCGAGTTGCACACGGTCGAGGACTGCGTGAAATCCCTTATCCTGAAGATCAGGACCGACGCGATCAAGCGGCGCAAAATAGAGATCGAACGCGAGCTGATCGAAGCCAGGCGCGAAGGCGCTGAGTCGCGTGAGAGGAAGGATGCCGAGATGGAGTATTGTCAGCTTCTGTACGATCTGGAGAAATTCAGGCGATGGGAGACCGCCCTTCCCATTATGGAGAATTCTTAGACGGGGATTGAACATGGATACCAAGGTTGTATATTATCTCGCTCCCCTGTTCATCCTGTTCGCGGGAATCGGCAAGGGGGCGGAATTCAAGAATATCTATATAAGGAAGGCGCCCCAAAAGCAGGCTGTGGCGCTGTTTGAGAGTATTGTCAGGACGTCATTGGTGATGGAAGACGGGACCATAATCCAGGTGATGAAGCTTGTCCCGGTCGCCGCCCCGGGTCAGCCGGAGACGAACGGGGCCGCGTCCGGCGGGTGGAAATGGGAGGTGAACGAGGATGTTCTCAAGGAGCACGGGCTGCAATACGTGGCGACTGCTCTGGTCGAAAACCTTGGCGGCGGGAATTACTCCATTCAGCACCTGGCGGTTGCTTCCCCAGTTGAACCCACGAACCCGAATTATATTCTGGTGATCCCTTGGGATCATGACCGGATGGCCGGAGCCCTGGTCGACGGCCTGGCACGTCCCTGCGGTTCGCGCGATTATCCGATAGGACACGGCGTTACGAAGCCGAAGGAGGCGTTCAAGATGATCCGAACCAAGGCGCTGGATCGTCCGGCATTCGTGGATTCGTTGAAGAACGGCGCGACATATCAGGGGCTGCTGTCTTCTCAAACGCGTTGTCCCGACTGCAGGGGCAGCGGGCGCTTGCCTAATAAGAGCTGGATTGGAAAGCGCAGGAAAGATAACACAATCCCGTGCAATAGGTGCGTTGGCACGGGGACCGTGACGACAAATATGCCGTATGCCGTGTCCTGGTGACGAAATGAAAAAAATCATCAAAAGAGAAGGAAATCTCGTTCCCTACGACAGGGACCGCATCAGCTCCGCCATCTTCAGGGCCCAGGCCTCTGTCGCGGAGGCGGACCGCGCATCAGCGGAGGCTCTCGCCCTCGATGTCGAGCACGCGCTTCGCGGAAGTTACGGCGAGGATGCCACGCCCAGCGTGGAGGAAATTCAGGATATGGTGGAAAGCATCCTGATGAAACGCGGTCACGCGCAGACGGCACGCGCCTACATAATCTACAGAAACGAACGTGCCCAGGCGCGCGCGCGCAGGATCTTCGCTTTCGAGGTGACCGATAATATTCCCTATAAGAAGATATATGAAGTCCTCTGCTGGAACATGGACCACCATTGTCTCTATATTAAGGACCTGAACGAGATATTGGAGAGCGGCGGGCTGCCGGACCTTGTCCGCGAGTCCAATCGTCGCTACGAGGACGAGGTGAAGCAATGCGTGAAGAGCATTGTCGAGCGGGGTTCGGAAATACGGGTGGTCATTGTGGCCGGGCCCTCATCATCAGGAAAGACCACTACCACGCGCAAGATAGAGGAGCGGCTGGACAATGTCGGGCGCCGCTGCGCGACTATGAACCTCGATAACTACTTCTTCGATCTCGAGAAACATCCGCGGGACGAGTTTGGCGACTACGATTACGAGTCTCCTGAGTCCCTTGATCTAGACCTGATCAACGAACACCTCGCCAGGCTGCTTGCCGGCGAGACCGTCAGGACACCAAGATACGATTTCAAGACCGGTAAGCGCACGCTGGACGCGATCGAGATGCGGCTCGGGGACGATAGAACGCTGCTGCTGGACAGCCTGCACGGCCTTTGCGAGCGGATGACTGCCGGGATTCCGGCCGCCAATAAGTTCAGGGTCTACATCGAGACTCTCGGTCAGCTCAGGTCGGAGAACGGACAGTTCATGCGCTGGGCCGATAACCGCCTCATGAGGCGCATGCTCAGGGACGGGCGCGCCAGAAATTCGGAGCCCGGGGCCACGCTCACGCACTGGCATTACGTGAGAAGGAGTGAGCTGCGGAATATAATCCCCTTTATCAAGACCGCCGATTTCCTGGTGAACACCGCGCTCCCCTATGAAATGCCGATACTCAAGCACGCCGCATTCGGATATTTTCCAGGGGCTCTCGAAAAATACAGGGGTGAACCGCGAAGGCAGGATGCGTACATACGCGCGAAACGCATTCATGACTTCCTTCTTCCGCTCCGGGAGGCG
>JAGYMT010000174.1 GCA_018400335.1 Kiritimatiellia bacterium
GGTCAGGCGGCTTAACGCCGTGCAACAGGCGGCTCACGCCGCCCTCTGGATAAGGAAGCAGAAGATATGGAATTCATCAGAAACACAAAAACAATTGCAAAGCGCGAACTGGCCGGCTATTTCGAGTCGCCCGTTGCCTACGTATTCATGATCGTTTTCCTGGTGCTGATCGGGTTTCTCACCTTCTTCGTGGCGCGGCTCTACGAGGGAAACCAGGCGGACCTGCGCGGATTCTTCATGTGGCACCCGTGGATGTTTCTCATCCTCGTTCCGGCGGCGGCCATGAGCCTGCTCGCCGAGGAGCGCCGGTCGGGAACGATAGAAACGCTGTTGACGCTGCCCGTCACCCTGCCGCAGGTGATCATCGGCAAATTCCTGGCCGCGTGGCTCTTCCTCGCGCTGGCGATTGCGCTGACCTTTCCGGTGGTGCTGACCGTCTACTACCTCGGCAACCCCGACGGCGGCGCGATAATCGGCGGCTACATCGGAAGCATCCTCCTCGCCGGCGCCTACCTGTCGGCCGGCATGCTGACCTCGGCGCTGACCCGCAATCAGGTGATCAGCTTTGTCCTGGCCGTCGTCATCTGCCTGTTCCTGCTGCTCGCAGGCTGGCCGCCCGTGACCGATATCCTGGTGAAATGGGCGCCGAGGTGGCTGATTGACGGGGTGGCGTCGTTCAGCTTTATGCCGCACTACGAGGCGTTCCAGAAGGGCGTGCTCGATATGCGGGACTTCGTCTACTACCTGAGCGTGATCTCCTTCATGCTTTTCGGTACGCACCTGGTTCTGAACAACAGGCGCTCGGCGTGATGAATTTGATAATCAACAGGAGAGCTGGAACATGACACGGACATCATCAATCATGAAGATCGGCGGGGGCGCTGCGGGGCTCGCACTGCTCCTCGTTATTCTCATTGCGTTAAATGCAGCGCTCGGAGCGTACCGCATCCGGGCTGACCTCACGCAGGATAAGTTGTACACGCTGAGCGACGGAACGCGCGCGGTGCTCGACAAGCTCGGCCCCGCCGTGACGCTGAAATTCTTTTTCACTTCCAGCTCACCCGAGATCCCGGCCCCGGTGAAGAACTTTGCCAGAGAGGTCGAGGACCTGCTGCGCGAGTATGAGCTGGCCGCGCCCGGCAAGATAGTGATAGAGAAATACGATCCGAAGCCCGACACCGAGGTCGAGGAATGGGCCGCGCGCTACGGTCTGCCCGGTCAGCCCGTGAGCATGACGGGCCCCGACCTGTACCTCGGCCTGGTGGCGACATGCGGCGCGGAGCACGACACGATCCCCTTTCTCGATCCGAGAAAGGAACGGCTGATGGAATATGATATCACCCGGCTCATTGCGCGGGTATCAAACCGGTCGAAGCCGGTGGTGGGCGTTATGAGCTCGCTTCCGGTAATGGGCGACCCCGAGATGCCCTTCATGATGCCCGGTCAGCCGCGCCCGGAGTCGCGTCCGCCATGGGTGGCGTTCCAAGAGCTTTCGCGGGACTTTGACGTGAGGCGCGTGGAAATCAACGCGGAGGAAATCGGCGAGGATATTGACGTGCTGGTGGCGGTGCACCCGAAGAACCTTTCGGAGGAGACTCTCTTCGCAATTGACCAGTTTGTGCTGCGGGGCGGCAGGCTGCTGGCGTTTCTGGACCCGATGTGCCTGGCCGAGACGTTTCTCGCCGCCGATCCGGGGCAGATGCCGCCTTCGCCGACGGTCTCGAGCCTCGGCCCCCTGCCCGCGGCATGGGGCGTGGAGTTCCCGGCGGACAAAGTGCTGGCCGATCTCGCCGCCAGTACGCCGGTCAACCAGGGCGCTAACAAGGTGGTGGAAAGCCCCGTGTTCCTCACGCTGCGACAGCGGAATATGGGGGAGGGAAGCACGATAACGGCGCAGCTTCAGTCATTGCTCGCGGTCTGCTCCGGAGCCTTCTCCCACTCGCCGCCGGAGGGGCTCGAGATCGAGCAACTGATTGTCTCCTCACGCCAGTCGCAGCTTATGGATGCCATGGCTGTGCAGATGGGCGACGAATGGGTTCGACGCGAGTTCACCAGCGGCGACGAGAGCCATGCCATCGCGCTCCGCCTGACCGGCACTTTTACGACGGCGTTTCCCGACGGCAAACCCGACTACGGGACGGAGGAGTCCGAAGAAGGTGACGAAGCGCCGCGGCCCGAAGCGCTGGCGCGGAGCGCGAAGCCGACGTCCGTGATTCTGGTCGCCGATGCGGATATGCTGTTCGACAGCTTCACAGTGACGGTGCAGGAGCTTTCTTTCTTCGGCCAAAACGTCTACCAGCCGATCAACGACAACATCAGCCTGCTCATGAGCGCCGTGGAACAGCTCGCGGGCGGGGTCGAGCTGGCCGCGATCCGGGCGCGCGGGCGTGTCGAGCGGCCTTTCGATAAGGTGCTCGCGATCCAGCGCGAAGCCCAGAAGCGCTGGCTGGCGGAGGAGCGCTCCCTGCAGAAACAGCTTGACGCAACCCGGCAACGACTCAGCGATCTGCAGTCGGAGCGGGACAAGAGCCAGCGCTTTATCCTCTCCCCCGAACAGCAGGCGGAGATCGAACGGTTCAGGCAGGAGGAGATAAGGACGCAGATGGAGCTCAGGAACGTGCGGAGGAAGCTGCGCGAGGATATCGAGCGGCTGGGCGTGAAGGTGAAGGCGTTCAACATACTGTTCGTGCCCGCCCTGGTGTGTATCGTCGGCATTTCGCTCGGGTTGTACCGGCAGCGCAGGACGGGGAAATGCTCTTAAAAAAAGATGGGGGAACCTGTTAGACTATGAAAGCAAAACACTTGATCATTCTCGTTCTGCTGGCCGCCGTGCTCGGCGGGTGGGCGTACTTCGGGGCCTGGAAGAAAACGCAAAACGTCTCGCCATTGGTCGGCGCGAAGGTGCTGCCGGACCTTCCCGTGAACAGCGTGGGCAAAATAGTCATCACCGCGCCCGGCTCGACCGTGGTCGTTGCGAAGGTGAATGATGCATGGATCGTTCCCAGCCGCTTCAACTATCCGGCAAAATTCGACAAGATCGCGGATGTTCTGCTGGAGCTGAGCGACATGTCGGTTGGCCAGGTGGTGAACCTGTCGAAAGAACAACTCGGCGACCTGAGCCTTCTCCCCCCTGATCAGGGCGGCAGGGGCGAGGCTGGAACCCTCGTGGAGCTGATGGATGAAGATGAACAGCTCCTGGATCATATCATAATCGGGCAGGCCTTTGTGCGGCGTCCGGCCCCCGGAGCGGAGGGCCAGATGCGCGGCTTCGCCGGCTATCCCGACGGACAATACGTACGGCGCAGTGACGATAAGGTGTTCCTGGTCTCCCGGACGCTGGGCAGGATAACCGAGGATGCCAACACCTGGCTTGACGACGAGATGGTTGATGTCTCAGCGTCGGAAATAGAGGAAATCGCGGCGTCTGCCCCGGGCGGCGAAGAAGTCCGGATTTCACGCAGCGTCGGCGGGGATCTTGTCCTTGAAGGGCTCGATACGGAGCTGGAATCGTCCGACGCTTCGAAGATCAACCGCATGGCCGGCGCGTTGCGCTACCTCTCGTTCGACGATGTCGTCTCGCCCGCGATGACTTCCGCGGAAACGGGCATGGACGCGCCCGCCCTCTTCACCGCGCGCACCAAGGCCGGCCGGGTCTACACCATGAAGATAGGCGCCGAAACGGGCGACGGCTCACGGTACCTGAGAATTGAAGTTGCCAGCGATGCGCCGCGCGGCGATGACGATCAGACGGAAGGCGAATCGAGTCCTGTCCCGGACCTGGAGCTTGCGGAACAGGCCGAAAAGCTGAACGCGAAGCTTGGTAAATGGACCTACATCGTCAGGGCTTTCCGGGTGGAGCCGATGCTGATGTCGAGAGATGACATTGTCACCATGAAGGAGCCGGCGTCCGGCGATGAAAGTTCCGGATCGGGAGAAAACAACGAAGGAAAGATGGGAGGCTGATATGGCTGAAACGGACATTTCAAGAATAACGGGGCTGATAGGGGAGCAGTCGAAACTGTTCGACGCGGTGCGCAGGGAGATCACGAAGGTCATGGTGGGCCAGGAACTCCTGCTCGACCGGATGTTCGTGGCGCTTATCGCCAACGGGCACATTCTCCTCGAGGGCGTGCCGGGGCTCGCAAAGACCACGGCGGTGAAGACAATGGCTCAGGCGCTCGGGCTGAAGTTCCAGCGGATCAGCTTCACGCCCGACCTGCTGCCGGCGGACATCATAGGCACAATGGTCTACGATCCCAAGAGCGGCGAGTTCACGCCGAAGAAGGGGCCGGTTTTCGCGAATCTGCTGCTTGCCGACGAGATTAACCGCGCGCCGGCCAAGGTGCAGTCCGCCCTGCTTGAAGCCATGCAGGAGCGGCAGGTGACGATCGGGAGCACCACGTATCCGCTGCCGGAGCCGTTCCTCGTGATGGCCACGCAGAACCCGATCGAGCAGGAGGGGACATACCCGCTCCCCGAGGCCCAGATAGACCGGTTCATGCTCAAGTGCAAGGTCACCTATCCGAACAAGGATGATGAGCGCCGCATCATGAACCGATTCACGCGCAAGACGGATGTATCCGTGGAGAAGGCAATGACCTCCGAGCAGATCGCGGCCGTGCGCGAGCTGCTGGACCAGGTGTATTGCGACGAGAAGGTCGGCGACTACATTCTCGACCTCGTTGCGGCAACGCGGGCACCGGCGGATTACAAGATCCCGATCGCGCACCAGATCGAGTACGGCGCCTCGCCGCGCGCCAGCCTTTACCTCAACCTGGCCTCGCGCGCCAACGCGATGCTGCACGGGCGCGGCTACGCCACGCCGCAGGACGTCAAGGAGGTCGCCCACGACGTGCTCAGGCACAGGATAATGCTGACCTATGAAGCCGAGGCCGAGGAGGTGACCAGCGACGACATAGTTGAAAAGCTGCTGGGTGAGATTCCGGTTCCATGAAGGCGGGCTATAGTGTTTCAGAAAAATAACTTCAAAATCCAAGCCCGATTCGGCTGGTTTTTCAATCAACAATCTCAAATCAAAAATCTGAAATTCTATAGCCATGGCAATTGACACGCAAGA
>JAGYMT010000175.1 GCA_018400335.1 Kiritimatiellia bacterium
TCAGCGCGGCCCAGACATAGGCCTCGGGCCGGCCGCCGGCGAAACCGTGATAGACGTCCACGGCATAGAAGTCGAGATCCTCGGAAAAGGTCCAATGGTCGATCTTATCGAACAGGCCGTTGTGCGTGATCCACCATCCGGGCTGGACGTCGCGCAGGATTTCCACCTGTTCGCGCTGGAATGCCGCGAGCGAATCGCTCAGGTACCGGGCGTGATCAAGCTCATGGCTGGGGTTTCCCGGTGCGGGATAGCGCCCATGCCGCGGCAGCACGATCTGGTCGAACGAATCATACGTCTGCGCCCAGAACCGTCCACCCCAGGCCGCATTGAGCGCACCGATGGTCTTGTACTTGTCCCGCAGCCATTGCCGGAAACCGTCCTGGCAGGATTCGCAGTAGCAGACCGAGAAATGGCAATACAGCTCGTTGTCCGTCTGCCAGCCGATCACCCGCTCGTTGTCGCGATAATGCTCCGCCATTTGCCGCGTGATCCGGCGGGACTCCGCCCGGAATGCCTCGTTGTTGGTGCATACGTGCTGGCGACTGCCGTGCTCCATGCGCACGCCTTCGGACGTCACGCGCATCCACTCGGGCTTGCCGGCGGTCAGCCAGCGTGGCGGGGTGGCGGTGGGCGTGCAGAGGATCGTGTCGATGTCGCACGCGCCAAGACGTGCGATGGTTTCGTCGAAGAGCGCGAAATCAAACTGGTCGCGGGCAGGCTCCAGCACGTCCCAGGCAAACTCGGCCATGCGCACTACGTTCACGCCCGCAGCCTTCATTCGCTGCGGATCCTGCTCCCGGTCTTCAGGCCTCCAGTGTTCAGGGTAGTACGGCGCGCCAAACAGGAATCGCGTCAGTTTCGCGGGGCGCTGATGGCGCGGACATTCATTCTGGTTGCTAGACATGCTTGCCAATCCTCTCTTCGATTTTCATGGTTCTTCCGAGTCTTCCTCACTTCACGCGAAAGCGTTCCGTGGCCAGGATGGTTTCCGTGCAGCGTTCGAGCAACTGGTGCAGCTCGGCTTCGTGTTCATAGACATCCGTGAACATGTCGTTGCCCCGGAACTGATTCGCCAGATCGGTCGGCCCGAAGTGCGCAAAAGGCAGAATGCCATAGCTGCCGTCCCAGTTGTCGATGAAATGGCGCAGGATGATCATCTGCGCCTGGTACCACGGATTGCCAGGGCGGAAACCGATGCGCTCGATGCCATCCCGCCAGTCGGTGATCGGCGAATGCAGATAGTTGGTGTCCGGCTGCTGAACCAAGTCGGCATCGTCGACCAGGTCCGCCGCGATCATGCCCGTGCCGGCAAACACCATCGCCGTCGGTATCCGGTCGTCGTCGAACTCGGCGGTTGCCTGGCGCTGGCGCTGGATATCGAGGATGTCGAGCATGCGCTGGGCGTAGCCACGGATGGATGCCTCGTTGCACCAATCGACTTCATCAATGGGAATGGCCGGGGGCATGCCCAGGCCGGGCGGTTGATGCCAGATTGTCAGCATCATGCCGCCGTCCCCCTTGTGGAAGCGTCGGTAGCGCTCGATTTTCCGTTGCATTGCAGCGTTCATAGTCCCATGCTCCTCTCCAGCCCAGGTCGCTGAAAGACACCGGCACGTTCATGACCAGTGATGGGTGGCGGATTCGCAACCCCGGCGATACGCTGGAGTTCGGCATCGAGGCCTTCGGCGATGCGCTCGCCTCCGGCGGCATTGACATGGACATCATCGCCCATCCACCCCGCCTCGCTGGCCTGTGCCCAGCTCTCGCTGAACCAGGCGGACATGTCCCAATAGAACACACCCAGCTCGCGACACAGATCCGGCAGAATCCTGCGGTACTCGCGCAGACCGTTGTTCGACCACGGCGAATTGACCTGATGCGTCGAAAGCACTAGCACCCGTGTGCCCGGCAACGCCGACCGGATGCGCCCGACGATCTCCCGCAACCCATCGGCGTACTGATCGCGATTGTGCCCGGCCAGATTATGATCGTTGGTCCCGAGGATGATGACGACGATGTCGGGGGCAAGCTGACAAAGCGCTTCCCGGAAAACACCGGGATCAATCTCCACAAAATCCATGGTCGTCGCCCAACCCTTGCCCCATTTGTGAACCACGGCCCGGCGTTGCACGTCTCCAGAGTCGCCCCGAACGTCGACCCCCAGCAGCGTGACTGGAGCGCTGGCCACGCTCAGCGTCAGCCGGTGCCTGCCCACGGGCAGACCACCAATCCGGGTCCTGCGAACCTCGCGCGCACCACCGCCCGATCCGGTGGCAACGGTTTTCCCGGCACCGCCCTCAATGGTCATCGTGAACGCGCCACCGTTCCCGGTGGCCAGCCAGTAGATATCGACTGCCGTGCCATGGAATTCGATTTCCGTGCGCAATCCGGCAGTGGTTCCGACAAGGTAGGCCCCATCAGGCTCCGCATACGGCTTCGGAGCGCCCGGCTGCACCATGGCCGGCTTCTGCCAGGCCCCGATGTTCTCGATCCTGAGGTAGGGCAGATACCCGCTACCCATTCCGATGGTGTCGTTGAGCGATCGGTACCCGCTGCCGAAATAGCCGTATCGGTGCTCGAAGCGACGCGCCAGACCACCGGTGATGTGACCGATCTCGGTGTTCGAGTCGCCGATCACCAGTACATTCATCCCCACCGGCAAGGCACCCGGATCGGGTGAAGGCGGCGCGGGCATCGCTTCGGCCAACAAGACAACTTCCAGCCGGGTGCGAAGGCGCGCGACCTGGGTCACGGCAGTTCCAAGGCGCAAGACGTTAACAGGTTTCTTGTGGTAATTGATACCTTCCTGCGTAACCCCGGCATCCACCGGTCGCCAGTCAAGGGGCGTAATCAGAAGCGTGGATGCCTCCGCCTGGACACGCCAACCCGTATCGGTCTCGACGACCGGCCAATTGGTGTGAAGCTGGAAGAACAGCCGCCGGGCGACAGGCATTTCGAGGTCGTCCTCGATCTCGAACGAGCCCTCGCCCATGTACGTGATCCGGCGGATGTTGCGCGAAAACACGCCATCCGGCCAGGCCCCGGCGTTGTCGCTGCAAACACGAAGCACACCATCGCGGGATGCGGCATCGAGGATGCGGCCGCCCGCAGTCTCGCGCGGCGCCTGTTCGAGGAAAATCCCATCCTCGTTTCTCGGGCAGACGAGGTTATGGCACTCGGCCCGCCACATCAGCAGGTGGGCCGGATTGTCATAGGTCGTGGTGCCGCGGTCGAGCGCCAGGACTTCATCGCCGGCCTCGAGAATGAAACTGCCCTTGTCCTGGTGCGAATGCCCCCCTTTCGAGGGGCCGCTGCACACATGCAGATGGATCCGGCCTAATCGCGGATCATGGATATGCATCGAGACTTGCCCCACGGCGGAAAATGCCAGCAATGCCGCAGTCCGGGCTGCCGGGCCACGTCCCGTTCCCGTGATCGTCGCCTGCTGCTCGGCGATGCGCATCGCCGCAGGCGCCAACAGCAGGTGAAACATGTCCGCCATGCCGTGGCCGCATGCCGATACGCGCCGGTAGACATCCGGCCACTCGGAATCGGGCGTCATGGCCGTGAAGGCGGCGGCCACGCGGGCGGTGATCGTGTTGTCGTGATGCGCCTGGTTGACCGGCAGCCAGGTCAGGCCGTCGCCACGGATCGAGCGCATCCCGAGCGCGAAAGCCCCGGTCTTGAGAAGACGCGGCGGCGCGACGTCCGCAAGGGCGGCGTGCTTCTGCCTGGCCAGGGCAAAGTAAAGCGGCAGGACATCGGCAACCACATGCCAGTAGCCCATGCCCTCACGCGTGCCGCCGTCCTCCATAATGTAGTTGTCCAGCATTTCAGCCATATCGGACTGCGCATGGTCGAGTGCCGTCTGGTAGCGCGGATATGTCTGCCGCAAGGCCAGGTAGGCCAGGATGCGACCGATGCCGAACATGATGCCCTGGTTCATCGAGCGGATGTACTCCCATCTCATGAAAACCGATTCGACCGGCCCGATACCGTTGCGGATCATGGCGTCACGAATGACCTCGCGTCCGTACGGGGTGAGCATGTGCCCGGCCCAATCCAGCACCAGCGGCAACGCCCGCAGATAAAAGCTCTCCCCAAAACACCGGTCGCGCGCCAGAATGCCAGGCATGGGCTCACGCATTGAATTGGCCCGGCTCCAATCCCCGCAATGAGCAGCCGCCAGCGCCGTGCGCGCGGCCAGACGCGACATCGACTTATTGTCGTCTACCAATCCGACAAAGGCCAGCAGATCGCAGACACCGACCGCCATCCATGCGCGCGGGCGCCCCGGCGTGACCATCCGCTCAGGAATCCAATCCGCCATTTTCTGTTCGGCGCTCTGCCGCAACGATTCGTAGGCCGCCGCGTATGGCGGCGTACGCAACAAGCGGCGCAATGCGTCAAGCCCGTCAGCATCGAAAAACAAGCCTAGCTGCGGCGCGGACGGCAGGCTCTCCGCGATGGGCACCAGCAACCCCGGCCAGTCATCGGGAAAGACCGGCAGCTTGGTCTCCAGCCGATCGAGCGACACCGAATCCGCGAGACTAAGCCATTGCAGGTCCCCGATCTGGCGCCCATGCCCCCCGGACACACCCACGGTGATGGCGTAGGCGGTCAGTTGCCGTCCGCCAAGCGGCGCCACATGCATCTCCATACCGTCGTTGCCGAACGTCTTCGTGAATACCGCGACGGCTTGACCGTCGATCTCCGCTTCCAGTTCGAACCACATCCCGACCGGCAGCGAAACGCTGAAGCGCATCTGGTCGTACGCATCGATCGCCACCTCGCACCGGCACTGCAGCCGCACCGCCCACGATTGCGGGTCCGCCCGGCGGATGTCGATCCTGGCCGGGGCGGAAAGCGTACCCTCGGACGCCTCCTGCCACGTCACCTCGTATGCGTCGAGGATCGGCAGCAGGCTGCCATCGGATGCCGGGTCATGCGCATAGAACGGCTCCAGCAACGCTTCAGCCTGGTTGATCGGACGTAAATAAGGTCGGTACATGCTATGTTTCCCTCGCGCTCTATTCTTCAAGGTTGTAACTTCATTGTTTGAACACTC
>JAGYMT010000176.1 GCA_018400335.1 Kiritimatiellia bacterium
CTTTTTCATTCTCCCGCAATGCGTTGGTGGCCCGTGCGCTCCGCGCGCGGGCAATGCAATTTGCCTGGGACGGTGTCTTATGAACCATGCCGAACATCGGAGGTAAAATCTAGTGTTTTGGCAAAAAAAGTAAAGCGAAAAAAATCACCATCTCTTCTTCGTGAAAATAAACCGCGGCTTCAGCACGGCCACAAGGCACGGCAGCAGGACGAGTGCGCCCAGCACGTTGAGAAGCATGATGGAGCCGAGCACCATTCCGAGCCGTGCCTGAAGGCGGATGGGGGAAAAAGACCAGACCAGAACCCCTATGGCCACCGTTACGCCCGTGAAGAAAACGGCCTTACCGGATGTCCGCAGGGAGCGAAACAGCGCCTCGTCCAAAGGCATATCGCGGCGAAGCACGAACTCGCCCCTGAGCCTGCTTGCAACATATATGCCGTAGTCAATTCCCAGCCCTATTCCCAGCGCCGCAACGGGGAGTGTTTCGACCGTGAGGGTTACTCCCATGAAGCCAAGCGCGCCGAAAGTGATGAGCATCCCGGCCGCCAGCGGCACGAGAAGGACGAGTCCCGCGACCGCCGAGCGGAATGCCAGCGACACGCATATGAACACGAGCACGCTCACCTGTAGTATGTTGAGGGGCAGGGTGGCTGCGATTATCTCGTTGACTGCCGCAGTCATTCCGATTTCGCCTCCGGCATAATGAAACTCAGCCTTATCGGTCTTGTGGTGAAGGTCAAGCCACTCGCGGGTTGCCGCTATTGTCCTGTTGATGGTTTCGGCCTTGTGATCCTTCAGGTCAACCTTGATGTTCGCCCTCTGGTAATTAGAATCCACCACCGGTGTGAAGTCCTGCGGGAACCCGCTGGACGTATAGAGGAACAGGTACTCGGCTATGGTCTTATCGTTGTCGGGGATTTTCAACTCGGCGGGATTGAAGTCGAACATGGTGAAATTGAGACCCTTGATGTAATCGGCCAGCGACAGCGCGTAACCGGCCTGGGGGACGGCCTCAAGGAGATGGCGCTGCAGCGCTTCCATTTCCTTCAGGACATCGCTGTTGATGAGCGCGTCGCCCTCGGCGCCCTCGACGAATATGTAATAGGGGTTCGATCCGGTGAACTTCTCGTTGATGAACCGCTCGGCGCGGTTATAGGGCGAGTCGGGATACAGCAGCGCGTCGCCCTCCTCGTTGTCGCCCACGGTCAGCTTGCCGATCCCGAACGCGCCGATGAGGGCGAGCAGCGCGAACGAGATCAGAATGAACGCCTGTCCGCGCCTGCGCGTCACCATCGCGGCGATCCCACCAAGCATCCGGTTAAGAATGGTTATCTTCTCCTCCCTCTCGACTTCCGGAGCGGCCGGCTTGGGCAGGTATGAGAGGAGCGCCGGCACCAAAGTGATCATGGTGATAAAAATGCTGAGCACGCCTATCCCGGCGGCCAGCGCCATGCTCCGTATGAATGTCAGCGGGACGATCATGAGCGACAGGAATCCGAGCGCGTCCGTGATCAGCGACGCGGCTGCGGGCACGAGCAGCGATTGCAGTGTGTCGCGAGCCGCCTTGCGCCCGTCGGAGCGGGGGCGGGCGATCCTCTCGTAATACCGCTTGACGAACTGGACTGTGTGGCTCACCGCCAGAGCCATGATCAGGAAGGGAACCAGAATGGTGCCGGGGTTGAGATGGTAGCCCATCAGCACCAGCGGGACCAGTCCCCAGATTGTGGAAATAAGCGCTGCGATCATCGGGAGCAGCACCCCGCGCTTGGAGCGGAACGCCACGAAAAGCAGGACGCCCATGATCACGATCGTTGCCAGGAAGACCTTGAACATGCTCGGCAGGTAGAAATCGAACCAGCCCTCCATGATCGGCCTGCCGGCCAGGAATATCTCATGGTCTCCATCCTCTTCCGCCCGGATTATGTCATTGAGGTGGTTGAAGATATGGCGGGACGAGACATCCGATTCGAAATCGGCCTGTATCAGGGTGCTGGTGAAATCCTTGGACACTATCGGGCCGAACGCCGAGCCGCGCGTCCCGTAGACAAGTGGCGTGTTCATGATCTTCTGTTTCAAATCCGAGATCTCGCCGGGGGTCCGCGGCGGTGTTCTCATGAGCTGAGACACCGAGAAGCCGTTGGGCACCGGCCTGTTGAACTTCATCCGGCGTGAGGAGAGGGAGAGGACGCGTCCGGCGTTTATGCCGTCGCTCAGATAGAGCTTCTCAGTGACGCGATGCACCTTGGCGAGGGTTTCAGGATTGAGAATATCCCCGTTCTTGACCCTGATGGCAATTGATATCTGGTTCAAACCGCCGAAAGTATCGTTCAGGTTGTTCTGCACGATTAGAAACGGATGTTCCTGAGGAACGAAGTCGCCGAGGTTCGTGCGCACGGAGAGGTCCCTGATGATCCACGCGAAACAGCCCGTGACAATCAGGGACGCAACGATAACGGGCCCCCTGGCCCTGATAATGAAGCGGGCGAAGATGTTGGGGAATCTTTTCATATGCAGTTGCACTCAACTACCATTCCTCACGTTGCGGAGTCAATTACTCTTTTTTCTTTTTCGTGATTGACACCGCCCGCATTTTCCATGAATATTGCAAAAACATAGAAAACTGTTCTGGGGAAAATTTTATGTTCGGAAGATTGATGAGCTTTTTTTCGAGCGATTTCGGCGTTGATTTGGGCACCGCGAACAGCCTGGTCTATGCCAAGGATCGCGGCATAGTGCTCCGGGAACCGTCCGTGGTTGCCATCCAGACGGGAACCAAGCGGGTTTTGGCGGTGGGCGAGGATGCCAAGCGCATGCTTGGCAGGACGCCGGGTAATATCACGGCGATAAGGCCGATGAAGGACGGCGTTATCGCTGATTTCGAGATTACCGAGGCAATGTTGAGGTATTTCATTCGCAAGGTGCAGAACCGCAACACGATGATGCGGCCCAGGATTATCATTGCGGTTCCAAGCGGAATAACGGAGGTGGAGAAGCGGGCAGTCAAGGATTCCGCTATTCATGCGGGCGCCCGTGAAGTGTACTTGATTGAAGAGCCGATGGCGGCGGCGATAGGATGCGGGCTCCCGGTGCAGGAGCCTTTCGGCAACATGATTGTTGACATAGGGGGCGGCACCACAGAGGTGGCGCTTATATCCCTTGCGGGAATCGTGTTGATGCGCAGCGTGCGGGTCGGCGGAGACGAGATGGATGAGGGTATCATCCAGTATATGAAGAGAGTGTATAATTTGATGATCGGAGAGAGAACGGCGGAGAGGATCAAGATAAGCATAGCATCTGCTTATCCGCTTCCGGAAGAGACCAGAATTGACGTTAAGGGCAGGGATCTTGTGGCCGGTTTGCCCAAGACCATGACCATTACATCCGAAGAGATCCGCGAGGCTTTACAGGAGCCGGTTTCCACCATAGTTGACGCAATACGCTTTACCCTCGAACGGTGTCCGCCGGAATTGTCGGCGGACCTGGTGGACAGGGGAATCGTTCTCGCTGGCGGCGGCGCTCTTTTACGCGGGCTCGATAAGCTGATAATGGAGCAGACCGGACTGCCCGTGCATATTGCGGATGATCCTCTAACCGCCGTTGCCGAGGGAACGGGCATGGTGTTGAACGAGCTCAAGTTCCTTCGCAAGGTGGCCAGTTCCGAGCGTTCAAGGTAGAACGCACCTCTCTTCAAAGCTCTCTTCCGTTGCTGAGTCCGGATAATCCCGCCGGATCACATCGTCTCTCCATATGGCCGTCTGTCGCCTGCTCAGAAGCCCTGTGTGCCGTTGTGCGGGCGGATTTGGCGGACTGCTCATGGACCCTGGTATGAGTCGCAAGATCTACATATTGATCTTCTGCCTGCTGGCGATACTGCCGGCGGTTATGCCGTCAGCGACGAACAGAAGGATCAAGTCGGCCGTTGAGGATACCCTGGCCCCGTTCACGCTCTTTCTGAGAGGCGCCGCGGGCGCGCTGTCAGGCAGCCGCGGAGATGACGGCGTGGACGCTGATGTTCTGGCTGTCGAGCTCGAATTGGCAAGATATGAGATCGCCCGGCTTAAGACGCTGGAGCAGGAGAACAGGAAACTCCGCGAAATGCTGGGGCTGGTGGAGGATTCGTCACTCGACCTGCTTCCCGCAAAGGTCATAGGCCGGAACGTCAGCGGCTGGTGGCGAAAGGTTCAGCTTGATAAGGGGGCCGGCGACGGCATCGAGCCCGGCATGCCGGTTGTGAGCGGCAGGGGGCTTGTCGGGAGAGTGGTGTCCGCGTCTTCGTTCAGGTCCGATGTGTTGTTGATGATTGACCCCTCCTGCCGGGTTTCGGCCCGGGTGTCAGGTTCGGGCGCTTCTGGAATTGTGCGCGGACATCGTGTTTCGACCGGCACGGAGACGTTGTGCAGGATGGAGTTCATTGAGCGCGGATCGCGGATCGGGGCGGGCGATGAGGTTATAACGTCCGGGCTGGGCGGGGTGTTCCCGCAGGGCGTGAGGATAGGAACGGTCAGGAGTGTCGAGGTGGATCCCTCCGGGCTGTATAGGAACGCGGATATTCAGCCGACGACTGATTTCAGGTGGCTGGATGTGGTCTTCGTGGTGTTTGCCGGCGCGTCCGGGAGGGATGAATAGGCGGTGGAAGTGTCATGAATTTTGTGGTAATGGGAGCGGGATTGTTAGCGGGAGCCGTGATCGAGGATGTTGTTCCGGCGCTTGCGCTGCCGGGGCGCTTCGAGGCGCCGGTTCTTCTCGCGCTGGTTCTCTACTACGCGCTCGGCCGTTCGATGCGTCTGACCATTGCCGCTGCTGTTGCGGCGGGGGTGTTGAGCGACTGTGTCGGGGGGTTGCCGCTTGGCGCCTCGGTGTTCTGCTTTTTCGTGATCGGAGCGGCCGTTCGCCGGTTTCACGGCGCGGTCTTCGGCGGTAAGTGGATGACGAGCATGTCCTTCGGTTTCGCCGCCGCCGCCGCATACACGCTCATGCTGTACTTGATTTTGGTCGTTATGGACGCGGATATGTTCATCAACAGTGAAGTGCTCTACGATTTCTCCGAG
>JAGYMT010000177.1 GCA_018400335.1 Kiritimatiellia bacterium
GTCATTCCATAGAAAACAGACATCATCTCCCGCAGAGGCGCGGAGGCGCAGAGGTATGAAATGTTTGTGAATAAGATTATCAGATTAAGCCATCCCGATCTCTGCGCCTCCGCGCCTCCGCGGGAGAAGACTTACAGAGCCGGTTCCAGTCCCAGCAGACGCGCGGCGTTCCGCCATGCGATCTTTTCGTATGCCGCTTCCGATATCGTTTTTTCCTGTTTCAACTTTTTGAAAAATTCAACTATTGGAGGGTTCTGCGTGGAATGCGCGATATCCGTTCCGAAATAAAGCCGGTCCTGGAACTCCTCCATGAAAGCTCTTCCGAATTCGGGGTCGCGGCGGATTGCGTTCAGGCCGCTGCCGGCCGAGAGATCGCCGTGCAGGTTGGGATATTTTCTCATCAGTTCGGGAAGACGGCCCGGTTTGACGGGTCCCTCCGGGTAGCCGCTGCGGTTCTCATTGGTAACATCGTCGCCGATCTCGGCCCAGAACGGCTGAGAGTGGCCGAGCATGATGAGTTCCGGGCATTCCTCGAGAACGCGCTCCAGGCGAGGCAGCCCGATTTCATCATAGCATCCATAGATGCCGCCGATTTGAGGCGCAATGTGAAAAGTGAGCGGAAGCTGTAGTTCTTCCACCTGCTTGAAGAGGTTCATGTTAAGCGGGTCGTCGAATGGAATGTTCGGGATATATTCCCCGATTCCGCGGCATCCGGCTTCCTTGTAATGCCGGAGGATGTGCCGGAAATCGCTGTTCGTGCTGTTAGTGAGCATTCTCGGATCCAGGTTGGCGAAGGGGATAAGGCGCTCAGGGAACTTCGCGACAATATCAAGCACTTCCTCGGGAGTGACGAAGCTGTAGCGGTACTCGGGGCTGACCGTGCACAGGGTGACGGCCTTGTCTATGCCGAGCGAATCCATCATGGCAATGAGCTCATCCGGCGAAGGATACCTGCTCCCGTCCGGACGTGTGAGTCCCGAAGGTCTGGTGGTGTGAACATGGATATCTATTAGCATGGGGCGTAGCTTGGCTAATGCCGGACGGAACGTCAAGAGGTATATGCCGTCGGGCGCATTATGGGGCAGTCCCCTGCCGCCTCGCGCGGCAGGATCCGAAGATTGGGGTGAAAAGGTGTGCGATTTTCGCCTCAATCTATCGTTCCCGCGACCATCCGCGACGACATCCGGGACACAAATCGCTTGCAATTGCGCATGCAACTTGGTTGACTTCCTGAACTTGTGGCTATTGACCGCGTTTGTCGCGGTTCGTGTCGGCGCGCGGAAAAGCTCCGGCCTGAAAAATTATCGTTCGAGGAAGCTTATGATGTTCATTTCAAAATTCAATGGGATGATCCGCAACAGGATAGTGTGGGGGATTATCGCTTTCGTGATCGTGATGGCTTTTGTGGTCTGGGGCACGCAGACCGATGGAGGCAAGGCAGATTCCGCCGCGAACAGCCCCGGCACGCTGGACGGCAAGCATGTGAAGATGGATGATTTTCGTCACGCTTATTTCAACACGTGGCTTTCAATGTGCATGTCGTTCGGAAGGCGGATTAACATAACCGGCGAGATGGACGCGGCGTTGAGGGGAATGGCGTGGAGGCGGCTCTGCGCGCTGAGGGCTGCCGGGAAAATGGAAGTGGGCGTGGCCAACGATGAGGTCGCGGATGCGATAAGGAGTCAGCCGTTCTTCGTGGTGGACGGACGTTTCAGCCGAGACCGCTACAATGCGTTCATTGCCGGTTTCCTCGCGGAGATCGGCGCAACGGAGCCCCAGTTCGAGGAATTCATACGGCAGGAGCTGATTCTGAGTAAAATGCGCTTTATCCTTGCGCAGTCGGTGTGGGTGTCGGCCCCGGATGCCTGGAGCGTGTTTCGTCAGCTCTATGACACGTTTACGGTTCAGTATGTCTCTCTGATGCGCGATGAGCTCGATCACAGGACAAAGATATCCGACGAAGACGGGTGGGTACTGTTCAACCTGAACCCCGCGCGGTTCGCCCTGCCGGAGATGATGAGTGTGAAGTACGTTTCGTTCCCGGTCGCGGACTTCATGGATGAGGCGGCCGTCACTGAGGATATGCTGTTGAAGTATTACGACGAGTATATAACGGCCCGGCTGGAAGCCGGGTCGGATGACTGGGAGGATGTGCCCTCTCTCGATGACGTGGAGGACGAGGTTCGCTTGATGGCGGCTTCGAGGGAGGCGGAGCTGGCTGCGCTTGACAAGGCTTCGGCGTTCGAGGTGGCCCTCGCGCCGGACAGGTCGGGGCTGGCCCCGTCCTTCGATGAGGCGGCCGAGGCCGCCGGGTTGACTGTCTTCACCTCACCCTTGTTCGCGGTTGACGAGCCTGTTCCCGGCGTGGATGCCGGGCTCGATTTCAACGAAGGGGCGTTCAGGCTCCGACCGACTCCGGATGAGTCCTTCAGCTATCCCGTCAAGGGCGAAAAGAGCGTCTACGTGCTGAGCTTCAAAGAGCGGGTTGATTCGCGAGTGCCGGAGTTCAGCGAGGTCAAGGAAGAAGTCATGCTCGCCGCGAGGGATGAGGCAACACAAAAGATGCTGAAGGAGCTGGCTGAGGACGTTCGAGCGGCTATTGCGGATGATCTTGAAGGCGGCGTTTCCTTCGCGGATGCCGTTTCGTCTTTCGGCCTCGAGTTGTTCGATATGGAGCCGTTCACCGTGACTGCGAGGATGGCTGATTTCGATGATTCCGATGAATCCTACAATCTGATCCGGAATGTCCTCTCGTGCAATCCCGGGGAGCTCACGGAATTGATACCGTTGAGAAGAGGGGTCCTGTTGGGCTATGTTCAATCCCGCGAGCCGGCCGATGGTTCGGTCTACGCATCAATCGGCGGGGACCTAGTCGAATACATCAGGGACAAGAGGCAGGAGACGATTTTCGACTCGTGGCAGGGCTGGCTGCTTTCTTCGGCAGACTTCACGGATCTTGCCCGGCAGAGGGAATCTGCCGCTGAGTCTGACGACTGGTCCGATGAAGACGATGAACCTGAATCCGGCGGCTAGCCTCCTCAAGCAAAAAAGCGGCGCAAGCGAGGACGCTTGCGCCACTTTAAGGGTCTCCTGCCGCCTTGCGCGGCAGGATCCCGAGATTGGGCGGAAAGACATGCTTTTCGCCACAATCTACCGTTCCCGCGACCATGCCAAAGGCATGGCAGGCGCAAGGCTTGCCCCGCGCAACGCGGGGTCGCGCGGGACGACAGGCGCTCAATGTGCAGGGGGCAATTGGCAGAAGTTTTCCAGAAGCTTTAACCCGATCCTGCCCGAACGCTCCGGATGAAACTGGGTGGCGATCAAGTTGTCCCTTGCCACGGCCGAAGCGAATTTAATGCCGGCGTATTCCGTCTCACACAGAACGTCCGCCCTGTGCGAAGGGGCGGGGTAGTAGCTGTGGACGAAATAGAACTCGCTGCCGCTCTCTATGCCTTCGAGCGCGGGGTGCGGCTTCGCGATGGAAATGCTGTTCCATCCGATTTGCGGAACCTTCTCGATGACGCCTGATTGTCTGAATGATTTGACCCGCCCGGGAAGCACACCAAGCCCGTCCACGCCGCCGTCCTCTTCGGAATGTTCGAAGAGTACCTGCATTCCGAGGCAGATGCCGAGGAAGGGGACTCCGCGCTCTGCGACCGCCTTGAGTGTGGCTAGAAGATTCAGCGATGTCAGCCGCTTCATCGCCGAGCCTATGGCGCCGACGCCGGGGAATACCACGCGCCGGGCGGCCAGTATCACGGAGCTGTCGCCGGTGATGAACGAGTCCTCGCCGAGGCTTTGGAACGCGAGCTTAACGCTTGTAAGGTTCCCGGCTCCATAATCAACGATGGCGATTTCCGGGCCGTGCTTGAGGCTTGCCGCTGTCATCTGATGTCGCGACGCCTCGCGCCCCTGGAATAGAAGAGCCGCGCCATGTCGTCATGATAATAGGCTTCCGCCCATGCCATCGGCGTGAGTCCCCTGTTGTCGCGCGCATTGATGTCGGCGCCGTGTTCCAGCAGGGTGTCGGCCGCCCCGGAATTGCCCCAGAACGCCATCCAGTGGAGATGAGTGAGTCCCTGTTTGGTTGTCCTCGAGTGAATGTCGGCGCCCTTGGCCAGCAGGCGTTCGATGATCTCCACGTGGCCGTACTGCGCCGCCATGTGCAGGGGTGTCAAGCCGTTATAGTCCTGCGCGTTGGAATCCGCGTCGCTGGTCAGCAGCAGGTCAACAATGGCTATGTTATTGTTTGCGGCGGCAATATGAAGGGCAGTTGCCCCAAGCGTGCTTCTGGCATTGACATCGGCGCCTTTTTCGATGAGGAACCCGGTGGCTTTGAGCCTGTCCGCGCGCGCGGCGCTGTGAAGCGCGGTAAAATTGCCGTTCAGCGTCCTCTCGTTCACATCCGCTCCATTGGCAATGAGTTGCTCAATGGTTGCCGTATCATCACACGTGGCGGCTTTGTGCAAAAGGTCCGTTCCGTACGCGGAAGCGGCGGCAAGAAGCAACCCGGGCAGAAGGAAAACATACACAAGTTGTCTCATATCGGCATCCTTTCGGCGTATTTGTTGTCTTGTTCAAAGTGCCTGCGTGACGACTATTGACTTGTCCACCGTGTCGCGCAGGGCGCGCTCTATTCCCTGCTTGAGCGTCACCATCGCGTGCGGACAGCCGGCGCATGCGCCCTTGAGCTTCAGCGTGACGTTGCTGCCCTCGATCATGACGACCTCCAGATCGCCGCCGTCCGCCTTGAGCATTGACCTTAATTCATCCAGCTTCGCGCGAATTTTCTCTTCCATTGGGCTCCTTTCGTTCTGATTGCCTGCACCGAATGCAATTTCAGAAAACATTATGAAGGAGACACGCTCGGTGTTCAACCATTTTCTTGCACGAATCAGCATTATGGCTTATGTCCCCTGCCGCCTTGCGTGTCCGCCATAGTCCCGACCTCTCGGAGAGTCGGGGCGACGGCGGGTGCGGCAGGAACGGATGATTGGGGGCAAACGC
>JAGYMT010000178.1 GCA_018400335.1 Kiritimatiellia bacterium
GGATGTGATGTATCTGGCGTGCAAATATGTTTCTCGCGGCCGGCAGCACTTTTTGAAATTCAAGAGCCGTGACTATCGTTTGAGCATCCTGCAGTTGTTATATGCGAGGCTGTGACAGTAGTTGTTGAGGTATGAGGATGTTCCGCACAGGAGGAGTGTGTTCATAAATGGCGAAAAAATCGTTGTGAAGCAGAAAATGGAGGTGTAGTCTTGGGTTAAGTTGAGAGCTTGCTTATTTTCCGCGTAGAAAAACAGCGCTCATCGGTAAAGTCCGGCGATGAGCGCCATAAAGAGAGTTCCGGACGAGAAAACATGCGTGACGGGTATCCCCGTCACGGATTCAGGGAATACACTTAAACGACTCGCTTCAACGAAAAGCACTGATCTGCCAGCGTGTAAGCGGTTCGGTGAAGTGTATCCGACGAAGAGCGGCGAGTAAGTGTGAATCCCCTCGCAGTTCGACTGCTCTTTTTAGGTTCATATCAGGTGGCAGCGACGCCTCCGGCGGCGCCTTCCTGCCCGCCCGCGCGCGGAGCGCACGGGCCACCTTTTCATTCTCCCGCAGTTCGTTGGTGGCCCGTGCGCTCCGCGCGCGGGCAAACCCGTTTCCGGCGAGATCCCTCGGCAAGCTGATCTCTGAATTGCGTTGTGGTTCCGCGTCGGGTTTATCCACGCAGCGGCGCTCAACCATGAAATCGCTATCTCCCGGGAACGTTGCTCTTCCTCACGACTATCGAGCATCTCGCCTGGTCGCATTTCGAGAGATCTATCGCATATTCATACCCAAGCGGCTCCAGCACCCTGCGATAAAGGACGTCGCAATGTCTGCAATAGTGATCATAGGGAATCATGTGCTTCAATTTCAGCAACATCGCCTTGGAAGGACATTCCGACATTGTGCACTTGAATTCACCCGCTGCCTCGTCAAGCTCCATCGTGAACCCGGCAGCCTCCTCATTCAACGCGCGCGACCAGTATATCCAGCAGCCGCGGATGCCGTGTTCCCGAACAAGATCCTTGAGATTGACGAGATATCTGTCGGATAGAGTGTTCCAGAAATCCAGGACGGCTTTCTCCCCGCCCTGCTCATCGAGGAACTTGAACAGTTCGCTGTAGAAGGGAATGAAATCGGTGCAGGATATCATTTGGGTCTCCTCGAAAATATCTGGATGCTCCGTCCGGTCTCCTCGTCATAGGCTGCGAGCGTTGCCGAGAACGGAGTCCCCGCGCAGATCGCCTCGTTCACCGTTTGAGTGGTCTCACGAAACAGCCGGGCAACCGTAAAACCTTTCTCTCTCATATGCCGGATCGCGGGACAAAACCGCACCTCCAGTCTGAGCTCGTTGTCCGAGCACTCCATCACCGCATCCCCGCCCTCTTTCTCATACAACTTCTCGAAATACGCCTTCAACGCGGACAATCCTGAAGCACGCAACTCTGCATTCAGGGGAGCAAAGTAGCGTTCCGCGAAGCGACGGAGAAACTCGCGGACGGCATCCGCGCCATAGCGCTCATCCAGGTAGTCAATCGCCAGACTCAAAGCGCCGTGAAAATCCTTGTGAAGATATACGTTGTCGGACGCCTTGCGCGTCATGATCTCTCTGGTCATCCTGCTCTCCCGTCACGGTCGCAAGACCGCCGCATCGTTCTTTAATACGCGCTTGATCGCGCTTCGGCACGTCAACGACACCTCATAGTTCGGATAGTTTTTCGTCGTCCTGAAAATGCCCATGGCCACAAGCAATTCCTTTTCACCGGCAAGCCAGCACCTTACCCGCTTTCCACCATAGACCGCGCACATGATCCGGTTCATCTTATTCTGCAACCGCCGAGCTCGTGGGATATCTCCCTCTTCCACGGCGGCCATGATCGTGCCGGCAAGATACCCATTGAACACGCCGCCGCCCAGGAGAAGTCCATCATAGCCGGACTCGAGGTACTTGACGCAGTCGAACTCGTAACCCGACATCAGCATAAGAGCCGGCCGTTCGCGCTTGGCCGCAAGGGCTATTTTCATTCGGCTGTCGCTCATCGAACTGTCCTTGATCACGACAACCTTCTTCTCGTTATAGATGAGCTTCAATGCCTCGGGCGGAATATTCACGGCTCCCATCCTGTCGTAAATCCCTATTGGAAGAGGACTCTTCCGAATAGCTTCCAAATACAGCGAAAGAACCGTCGAGGTTGATATGTTAACCATGAAGTGCGGCGGGGCAATCACGGCGATATCTGCTCCGTCTTCCCGGGCCATCCGGATATTATCGAGAATCCGCGCGGCGGAATTGTCGGTAACCTGCATTGCAAGCGCGAGTCGCCCCTTGTTGCAGCGGACAGCCGTACGGATAAGAAGTCGGCGCTGTTCATTGGTCATCCACGGCCCCTCGCCGTTGGTTCCCGCAAGAAACAGCCCTTTGACTCCAAGACGTATATGGTGCTCCACCATTCGGTTGACGCTTTGAGTATCAATTGCCATCCTTGAAGTGAAAGGCGTGGGCGCCGCCGACCACACGCCGCGAAATGTCTCCTGATGCGGATTCGTCATAGCATTCCCCCCATTGACTTTAGTCAACTAAACACGGTATCCGTGCAAGAGCAGTCAGCGATCAAACACGTAAATCCGGACGGATTCCGGCGGCACGGGACTTGATGGATCGGCGACCTCGTTCTCCGGCTCGGCGCATTCAACCAGCTTCCGACCGGGAATGGAAACGGAACATTGCCTGGGCTCGCCGGACGAATTCCACGCGCATACGGCAACGCGCTTGCCGTCGCTGAATGCGTTCGCGGTGATCCGCGGATCGTCAATAATAAATCCCTCGTCGCCCATGAAGCGGCCACGCCGCAGGAACGCGGCATATTGCTGCTCGAACACTATCAGCTTGAGCAGGTAGCTGCGGGCCGCCGCGGGATCGAGCCGCGCAAGCAAATTCACGTCAGGCGGGTAATAGGCGCAATCAGCATAGGCGTCGGAGCCGGGCGCCGTTCCCAAGGTCAGAAAGAGAACATCGGGCCGATAGCGCGTTTCAATCTCGTGCCGTATGCCGTGGACCGCGGCATAGTTGGCCTCGTTGCGGTCCAGCGCCGGGTTGGGCTGCCGCTGCGTCAGCGGCACCTCCGGGAAGGACACCCTGAAAAGCGCCGGAAAGGAGTCCTCCCTTCCCATCAGGTTGTGCATGGCGCGAGACGGGGCGAAACCGCAGCCCCACCCGTGAAAGTAGCCCACGCCGCCCAACATGCTGTCATTAACTCCCTCGGACATGACAACGAACTCCGGATTGCGCTTTTTCATGGACTCCGCTATTTCCCGTATCATGCCGGCGGATTCCGCCGCGCCGGCGGCGGGAACCGCGTGGCCGTGAGAAGCTCCGAAGCAGCAGGCAGGGCCGTAAACTCCCACCTGGTCATAAAGAATGCCGTCCGCGCCCAGCGCGTTAGCCTGTTCGGCAAGGGCGAGCATCCTCGCGCGCCAGGCGGACGATCCCGTGCAGGCTCTCGCAAAGATGACTGGGGTTGAACTGTGAAATTTTCTGATCGAATGCAGACCGGCTGCTTCCATGTTCTCGTCCAGCAGCGCAACTTCGTTGCCTTCGTCCCTGAAGAAATCTGTCGAGACATCCATGATCATGCCGTTGGCGTAGAGGATCGTGCGGATGCCGCGGGACCTTGCTCTCGACAGGGCATCTTTCAGCGCGGACTCCCCGCCCATGAGCGGGTCCGGAATATAATCCGGATAAAAGCGGTCATGCCCGCCATGCGCCCAGCCGAAGAGTCCGAGCGTATCCAGTCCGTGCGCTGCTGCTATGTCGCAGAGCCGATCTATCCCGGAACGGTAATCCCACATCACGTCGCCGTTCTGCTGCTTCATCACCGCAAGAAGCCAGCCGGACGATTCGCGCGCCCACTTGGAATCGGACAGACCGGCACCCGCGCCGTCATACCAGGCACGGTACCTGCGTGCGGCGGCCTGCCAGGGGCCGTCGTAGGGGGCGATAACGAACTCCGGCGCACCCCATGCCCCGCCCGGTCCGACGAATGGAAGATGCCCAACCCCGACGGAGAGGGTCTTGCATTTCTTATCGAACGCGGTATCAATGGTGCGGGGACTCATGCCGGGATCGTGCGAGCCGAGATAAAGTCCGCCATTCTCTCCCGCGAGAGAGAACCATGGCATAGCGGCAGTTCCGCTCGGATAGTGGAGGGTGCCCGCGCCGAACCGCGACAGGTCCGTGAACCGTTGACCCAATCCGTTCGGCCAAAGGAGTGATGCGCCGTCCGCCGCGATCCCGTCAAGAACAGGAAAACGAAACGCCCTGACGGTCCATTCCGGATCCTTGTTGGATAACGCGGCGGAAAACGACAACTCGTCTCCCCTCTCGCGCACATCAATAATCAGCTCGATATTGGCAAGCGGCGGACTTTCGCCCAATCGGGCATAAGAAAAGCGCATGCCGTCCTCGATCTTCTGACACTCGGGCACAAGACCCGCGCTTGACGCCGACATCCGCTGGCCGGCGATCCACGGACGCGAAGGCTGACGCAGATCAACGCTCCATGACAACGTGCCGGCAATCGCAAACGGCCATCCGGACGGTGAGGAAACGCGTATCACACCATCAAATAAAACCTTTACCCTCATAACCCTCCCGATCAGTAGCATCTCGTGGAACATTGGAAGGATGGAATACTGGAAGGATGGAGCAACGAGGCATGGCAAGACGTCCCATTCTCAACATTCCAAAATTCCAATATTCCAACATTCCCGTCCCCATGGGACGACAGTGCTTCCCTATCATGATTATCCAGATTCACGACTTTGCGATACGAACATCATAACCTATCCATCGTCCGGATCAAGCAAAAGCAGAGCGCTCACTTGAACTTGAGAACACGCACCTGCATTCGTCACCGGTTCTTCTGTAGTGGCATGAGCGTCCTCGCTCGTGGTCCTTCTCTTCCATTCACTCTATATGCTTTATAAGCT